>JBGCFK010000512.1:0-4068 GCA_045106875.1 Paracoccaceae bacterium
CGAAACACGCCGAACCCCCGACGTTGGCGAGCCTCTTCGGTGAGGATAGCGGCAGCATCTCGCAAGCGCGATCCAAGCGGTGTTCCGCCATCTGCAATCAGAGTGTAGAGCCGATCAGGCAGGGCCCGCGCAGCGTCCGACGCCAAGCTGACGGGCAGCATCATGCCAGCGTTCAGCGCCAGCACACCAACACGGCTGTTGGGATCCAGCTGTGTAACTGCTTCGATGACCGCCTGCTTCGCCGCGTCCATGTTCCCACCCATCGAGCCGCTGTCATCAAGGATGATCAGAGTGGTGACCTGCCACGGGTTCGGATTGGCTTCGGCTGTTGACGCGCCCTGCTCGGAACCCTCAGGCGGCCAGGCGGAAATCGCTTTCCAGTCGGGCGCGACGCCAGCGAGGTCTATTGGGTCGTACTGCGGCTGTTCAGGCGACTGGCTGAACTGGGTTGCCACGATCGAACCCACGATGATCACCAGGAAAACAAATGGAAACAGGCCCTTCATCATGACGAAGTCTTCCTCAGTCCAGCGGTGCGAACGTCGTCGCCTCGGCCTGCGTGGTCAGAATGCGGAAGACGACACGCATGTTCTGGCGCCATTCCTCGGAAGTTTTGGGTGGATTGAAGGCGGGCTGGTCTATTCCGACGCCATCCAGCGTGAACTGATCCGTATTGATCGAAAGCCCCTCGGCATCAGCGTATGCCCCGAGCGCGCCCAGAACTGACTGTGACCGGCTGAACGATAGATTACGGGCAGACGTCCGGATTGCGCGCAGCTCCTTCGCGGCGGCACCTTCTTTCTCGCGGCGCAAATAATGCAGCGGGTCCGCATGGCCTTCAACCGTAATGATCGCGCCGCCATAGGTCGCGGCAAGGCGTACAATCTCTTCGAAATCCTCCGAGTAGAGCGCAGCAGGAAACTCGGTGGTGTCCGGCTCGAAATAGACCTTGAAATCGATCTTGGTATTGGCGTCCAGCTGTCCGGTGCGGCGCAGGCGGGTCACGGCTGCCGCGGCAGCTTCTGGGTCGAACGCCGCAATGGCCCGATCAGAGACATCCTTCAGACCGTCGGCAAGCGGGGCATAGTCCCATTCCGCATGTGCAAGCTGGTACGGACGCTCGATCATGTTCGCGCCGATCAGCGCGCCCGAGACCTCCTCCATCATCACGCCGAACCGACGCGAATTCTTCGGGTCCGTAAAGTGCGCGGCGTTCCCGGCCCATCCATCGGTGATCGCATCGCGCCATAGGAAGACACCCTCCTCCGAGGGAAGGCCACCCAGCAAGACGTCCGCCATGGTCTGGGCAAGTTTGGTTTGCTCGGCCGAACCGTCCTCGGCCATGAACCGACGCACTTCTTCCTCGGCTGCGAACAGTGCGCCCACAATGGCCCGGATGCGCTCTTCCTCTGCGTCAAACACATCGGCACGGACAGCTATGTAGTCACCAATGACTGCCGTTGCCTCCATGGTGGAAAAGATGATCTCCGCCCCTTTGACCGAGCCTTCGGCCCCCGTTCCCACAGTACCACCATTCGTCAGCAGGCGCGCATCCGGCAGGATAACGGCAGCCGCGTCAGCATCACCGCGTGCAAGAATTGCCGCAGGCGTGTCATCGCCGTCGCCGGTTAGATCACCAGCCCAGACGATCTCGACATCGCGGAACGACACACCGCTGTCCGCGAGCACCCTGCCGACGAAATCCACATGCGGGCCATATGCCTGAATCGCAATTTTGCGCCCGGCAAGGTCCTTGACGGATTTGATTCCCGGCCCTCCGACAATCCCGTCGCCTGCCGACCAGCTGTGCTTGTAAATCACGACTTGCTCGGTGCGCGGATCCGCTTCGGTCACGGGCGCCGCCGCCGTCAGCATGCCGAGCGTCCCGCGCAGAAACGGGCTCTCGCATTTCAGGTAGCTGCGCAACTGTTCGGAGAAGTCGTCAACCACCGACAGGGAAAGCGGCGCGCCGCGTTGCTGTAGGAAACCTGCACCGGGCTCGAGCGTTCCACCATTGGCATAGATCGTCACGGCGTCCGCGCCCCAAGCGATCAGCGGCATTTCAAGCACATCACCGGGCGCACAATCGCGCACCCCTTCCGTGACAATTTCTGCCATGGGTGCGCCAGGCGCCTGAGCAAAACTGGACGCCGTGGCAGACAGGAAGAAGAAACTCGATAAAACCCAACGTGCGATCATGATCATCTTCTCCCAAGCAAGTCTTTGGCAACATCTGCTGCCACTTCCATATCGGTCAGCCTGCGCTGGGCAAGCCTCGTGTGCACCGCATCCGCGGCCTCGGACATCTGAGCCAGGCTCTCCATGATGCGAGCCCGGGCGGCATCTACCTCCGCGTCCCGGGCACCGGTGTCACGTTTGTAGTCTACAAAGTTTTCCACGGCATCGACAACCAGTCTTGCGCGCGTGACCAGTGTGCTTGCCGGTTGGGCATTGGCAGGCTCGGCCAGGATCCGCTCGGCCAGACCCTCCAGGTCTTCTGCTGCGGCGATTGTGACCGCTGCTGCGTCCTCGCGCATATCGGGAGCAGCGGCGCGCAGTTTGCCAGCCAGACCCCGGGCCTGTTCGGCGCGTGCGAGAAGTCTTTCGGACATCGCGCCCTTCAGACCCGTCGCTGTGTAGAGATCAATCCGCATGCGTTCGGCACGTGTGAAATACAGCCGCTCCGGCAACAGCATCGCTACGCCGAGGGCCAGAGCAAAGGTCAGTGCGGCAGGCAGCAGCACCGTCGACCATGAAAACAGTTCTGGCAGCTGGGCCTGATTCAGAAACGCCGCAGAAGCCGCAAATGCGATCAGCGCGGCAATAGCGGGGCCCAGCGCACTTGGCACCGTCATTTGCGCACCACTGGCGTGATCACGGCCCGCGCCATGCGGCGCTGCAATGCACCGCTGCTTTCGTCGGGTTCAGCAGAGAGCGGATCCGCTGATCCTGCTCCCTGAGCCGACAGAATCTGCGCTTCGGCCAGACCCGCATCAACTAGAAAAGCAGCCACCACCTCAGCGCGTTTCTGAGAAAGCTCCAGGTTTGCCTCAGATTCACCACGCTGACCGGAATGGCCGAGCACATGGAACATCAGCCTTGGTTCTGACACATGACCAGCAACAAAAGCCGAGATCTTCGCTGCCTCCCCCGGAGCAAGCTCCGTACCTCTGGTAAACTGAACTGTGAGAGGATCACCCACATCCACCGAGCCAAGATAGTCAAGAGCGAGCCCACCGCCGACAGCAACGGAACACAGCAGACTTCCAATCAGATATCGCCGAGCAAAAACCATATGGGTTACGTGGCTTCTCTGCCGTTCAAATGCAACATCGAAGGCAGAAGGAGACTGAAGAAGTTCCCGGTGCGGTCCGAACATCAGTTCATCGTATCGATGCTTGTGAAGCCACTTGTTCAGCGTCGAGTGTTCAACGTCCGATCTGACGAAACCTGAGGCCGCGTTCAACCGCTGGTCGCTGCGATGCGCATGGCATCACACCTAAAATCGTCGTCTGTCTCGTCGGCATTCCCTGTCTCCTTCATAGGAAACACTTCCGGAAAGAGGCCGGCACCAAAAAGTGGCAGATCGGAGCCACGTCTCACAAGGCTTCTTGCTCGACCGATCTGGGTGCACTCAGGCATGGCACCTGCGAGTTGCGGCGATATGGTCGATGGTTGAGATTTCCTGAGATGGCAGGATAGAGCTTGATGCAAGCTCGGCCCAGGGTGTGAAAATGGCTGTCATCAAACGGTCCGAGACAAAATCCTCGCTCATCTTGCCGTTTGAAACTTGGCCGCGGCATTTGGGGGGCATACCGCGGCATCAGCGATCAATGCGGTGTCACAAAACTTCATTCATCATTTGGGCTGGTGGCAAAAGCACATACTGCACCGCACAGAGTTGATCGCGTTGCGAGTACTTGGCCACCCTCACCCAAACACAATAATCGCCCCTGCCTCCACAGCTGCGGCGTCGTGGTCAATCACCGTGATCGAACCCGCCACGCCGCCGACCTCGTAGGTGATCAGCGTGTCCGTCGACGCAGTCCCGCCCGCGACCGTGTCCGC
>JBGCFK010000513.1:0-3815 GCA_045106875.1 Paracoccaceae bacterium
AATGACCTTGGGCGGATCATCTATGAACCGGCAGCACGGGGCCAGATCCTTGGGGCCATAGGGCAGGGACTGGGTGAGGCACTGATGGAGGGCATGGTCTTCGATGGCGATGGTCAACCTGTAACGGGGTCCTTCATGGACTACGGCATTCCGCGTGCGGATGATGTTCCGTTTGTCGATGTGTCGTGGCGCGAGACTGACAGTCCGGGCAATCTCTTGGGAACCAAGGGCGTGGGCGAGCTTGCCTCCATCGGAGCGCCCGGTCTGATTGTCAACGCGATCATGGACGCGCTTGCCGAGGCTGGCGTGCGCCATCTGGATCGGCCACTGACCCCGGTGAAGATCTGGCAGGCGCTAGGGCGTTTTCGGACCTGATTGGACCGGTCAGTTCGCGAATGGCCCGAGAGCGCGAAGCGCGGCAGGGTATTCGTGATTCAATTTGCTCCGAAAACGCTTTAGCCGGCTGAACGCACCTTCTCCCGGTGCAGGCTGTAGAGCCCTGCAATGGCGATGACAGCGGCACCGGCCAGCGCAATCCAGTTCGGAATCTCTCCGAACACGGCCCAACCGAGTACCAGAGCCCAAAGCAGGTTGGTGTAGCGAAAGGGCGCGACAGCCCCTATCTCGCCCACGCGCATGGTCTGGATCCCGGCATAATAGCCCACCAGCAGAAACAACGCCGCCGCGTAGAGCGCGTATCGGTGCGGGGCATGATCTATGGGCACCCAGCCCTGCCAAAGCGTGATCACGCCTGCAAAGGCAGTGATGGAAATCGCAGTCGCCAGCGTGACCAGCAGGCTGTGTGTGGCTCGGCTGAGACCCCGTGTGACCATGTCCCGCAGTACGATGAAGAAAACCGCCCCGATCGCGGCGAAGGCATAGACATTCAATCCGTCATTGCCCGGTCCGACGATCAGGATCATCCCGACAAAGCCGATCGTGATTGCTGTCCAGCGCCGCCAGCCCACGGGCTCGCCGAGAAACAAGGCTGCAGCCAGCGTCACGGCCAATGGGGTTACCTGTATGATCGCTGTCGCGTTGGCGAGTGCCATGTTGAAGAGCGCGGTCAGGAACAGCGAGGTCGCGCCGATCTCGGCAAACATGCGCCACCCCACCAGACGGGCATCCCGGCCTCTGGGCAGTTCTCGCAATGCGCCAGAGATCAGCGCCAACAGGAACACGAGTGCTGTTGCAACCAATCCACGCATGAAGATTGCCTGAAAGAGTGGCACGTCCGCCGAGGCGAACTTCATCAAGGCATCGTTGATGACAAAACCAGCCATGGACGCGCACATCCAGAGCGCGCCCATGGCGTTTGGGCTGAGTGTCATACGGGCATGTTCGCCGGGCGTTCGATCACTGGGGATCGCAAGTGGTCGGACGCATGCCTGCCGCCTCGACGATGGCGCCAGCTTCCAGCATGACGTCCTCGCGGTAGCGGTTGCCGATGATCTGGACGCCGACCGGCGTTTTACCGACCGAGCCTGTGGTGACGGTCAGCCCGGGCAGACCCATGAACGGCAGCCCGATCTGGATGATCTGGGCCTCGAAGCAGCGCCGGAAGGCGTCATCCGATTCCACGTCCAACTGGTCAGGGAATGGCAACTCGCCCGACACCGGGCAGAGCAGCACCGGATATTCAGTCAGAAATGCCTGCCATTCACGCAGAAGACCAAGACGCCGTTGGGTCGCGTCCAGCAGGTCGTTCAGATCCGGGGCGGGGTCAACCACTTCGCAGAGCATCCGGTAGACATGGTTGGCATCGGGGTCATCCTCGTCACGAACGGCTTTCCCGCCAGTGCGGCGCATCTCGGCCATCCACATAAGAATGTCCAGCTGTGCGGCTTCGCGAATGGGCGGCATCTCGGTTTCGGTGACTTCCCAACCGGCGGCCTCCATCGCACGGGCGGACTGACGCAGTGCCTTGTCGATGGCGGGGTCGGTGGCGAGTCCCTCCGGGTTCACGCACAGCGCTGCCCGCTTGGGCACTGGGCCCAGGTCGAGGGGTACCGGCACATGCCAGCCATCGCGAGGATCGGGTGCGGCCATGGCCTCGAGCCCCAGACGAACGTCCTCGATGGATCGTGCCAACGGTCCGGAGACGGCCATAAGCTGTGCACCGATCAGTCGATCCGGGGTGGAGAAGTTCACCGCAGGAATGCGCCCCAGCGTCGGGCGCAGACCGTGAATACCGCAGGCATAGGCAGGATAGCGGATCGAACCTGCGATATCTGTTCCGTGGCCAATGGCTCCGATACCCGCCGCTGTCGCCGACCCTGCGCCGCCTGAGGATCCACCGGGGGTCAGGCTCTTGTCCCTCGGGTTCAGCGTGTGCCCATGCAGAGAGTTCCGGCAGAACCAACGCAACGAAAATGCCGGCGTGTTGGTGCGTCCGACGATCACGGCCCCGGCTTTGCGGAGATTTGTGATGACAGGGCTGTCCTCGGTCGCAATCAGATCCTTCTGAATGCGCACCCCGTTCGTGTTGGCATGCCCCTTCTGATCAACGTTGACCTTTACGGTCACAGGAACACCAGCGAGCGGACCAAGCGCTTGTCCCGCAGCCCGCGCAGCATCGACCGCATCTGCGGCCGCCAGAGCTTCTTCCGGCATCTCGCCGACTACCGCATTCAGGGCGGGGTTCACATCAGAGAGACGCGCAAGCGTGGCCTCGGTGACCTCCCGCGCCCGGAAGTCGCCAGACTTCACACCTTCGGTGATCTCGGTGGCAGTAAGTTTCCACAGCGCCATCTCAGATATCCAGCGTGTTGTCACGCTCCCACTGGGTCAGGTGGCGCGTGTAGTCGTTCCACTCGGTGTGTTTCAGCTTCAGAAACGCACCTGCTGCCGGACCGATCGCAGCGCAAAGCGCCTTGTTCTTCTCCAACTCGCGCAGGGCATCCAGCAGGTTCAACGGCAGCTTCTTCGCACCGCGCACCTTGTGACCCTCGGCATACATGTCGATATCCAGCCGCTTGCCGGGGTCGAGCTTGTTTTCCATTCCGTCCATACCGGCGGCCAGTACGGCGGCAGGATAGAGATACGGGTTCGCAGCGCCGTCGGCGAGCCTTAGTTCGAAACGGCCCGCATCCGGGATCCGGATCATGTGGGTACGGTTGTTGCCGCCATAGGTCAGCGTGTTCGGGCTCCAAGTCGCGCCCGAAGTCGTGCGCGGTGCGTTGATCCGCTTGTAGCTGTTCACGGTGGGGTTCGAGATGGCCGTGAGCGCAGTGCCGTGCTTCATCAGCCCGCCCATGAAGTTGTAGCCGAGTGCCGAAACGCCAAGCTCGCCCTTCTTGTCTGCAAACAGGTTCTTCTTGCCCGCCTTGTCCCAGACCGAGACGTGGGCATGGCAGCCATTGCCGGTCAGATCCGAGAACGGTTTCGGCATGAAGGTCGCGCGCAGGCCGTGCTTTTCGGCGACGGATTTAACCATGTACTTGAAGAAGGCGTGGCGGTCGGCGGTGATCAGTGCGTCGGCGTAGTCCCAGTTCATTTCGAACTGGCCGTTCGCGTCCTCGTGCTCGTTCTGGTAGGGACCCCAGCCCAGCGCCTGCATGTTGTCGCAGATCTCCGATATCACGTCATAGCGGCGCATCAGGGCCCGAACATCAGAGCATGGTTTGGCCTGCGTATCGCGTTCAGCGGCGATCGCCTGCCCGTCAGGGGTGACGATGTGGTATTCGCACTCGACGCCATGCCTCATGTGCCAGCCTTTGGCGGCCGATTCCTTCCTCCCGCGTTTCAGCGTGTTGCGCGGCGTCTGATCCAGTTCGGCACCTTCACACCATACATCCGAGGCGAGCCACGCAACT
>JBGCFK010000514.1:0-2535 GCA_045106875.1 Paracoccaceae bacterium
AGGCTACGAACAGGACCACCCAATAACGCCATTTGTCGAAGGCGATGGGGAAGGTCGCGGCATCCGCCTGATAGGAGGTCTTGTAGTCTCCGGCCTCGCGGTAAAGCATCTCTCAGACCCTCTCGATGATCTTGTCGCCAAAAAGGCCTTGCGGGCGGAACATCAGGAACAGCAATGCCAGCATGTACGGGAACCAGTTCTCGGTGGCACCGCCGATCGAGGCTCCGATGGTGTACTCAAACACCTTCTCGCCCACGCCGATGATCAGCCCGCCGATGATCGCACCCGGGATCGAGGTAAACCCGCCCAGGATCAGAACCGGCAGGGCCTTCAGCGCGATGAGGCTCAGCGAGAACTGCACTCCTGATTTCGCGCCCCACATCACACCTGCCACCAGCGCAACAATCCCGGCAATCGTCCAGACGATCACCCAGATGGTGCGCAGCGAGATGCCGACAGACAGTGCAGCCTGGTGGTCATCGGCCACTGCGCGCAAGGCCCGACCGGTGGTTGTGTACTGGCTGAAAAGCGACAGCGCGACGACCAGTGCAATCGCCACGATGGCGGCAACAACATCAAGCCGGTCGATATACATGCCATAGCCGAAGTTCTCGAACGTGAACGTGTCCACAGATTCGATCATCCCCTGCTGCAACCCGATATCGATAGTCTTGATCTCGGAGTTCCACATCAGGTCGCCGAACCCCTCCATGAAGAAGGCAAGTCCGATGGTGGCCATGAACAGGATGATCGGCTCCTGATTGACCAGATGGCGCAGGATGCCCGCCTCGACGATGAAAGCGAACATCACCATCACGCCGATGGTCATGAGAATCGCGACGATGGACGGCAAATTCCAGCCGAAATATGTCGCGTGATAGCCAGTCGCGGCCTCGATCAGGTGTGCAAAGGGAACCTGACCGGATTGCAATCCGACCAGCGTCATAGCAGCGAACAGTGCCATGACGCCTTGCGCATAGTTGAAGATGCCGGATGCCTTGTAGATCAGCACGAAACCGAGCGCGACCAATGAATAAAGGATCCCTGCCATCAGGCCATTGAGAACGACCTCGAGGAAGATGAGTGCGTCAACCATGGTACATCCTCACTCGGGCAATTGCAGTTGGGTGATCTGGCGTTTCAATGGCCGACCCAAGGATCGACTTGCTGTACATACGCTTGCCATACGCAAGCCATACGCTTGCCATACGCTTGCGGTACGGATGCAATAAGAGGGCAATCCCGGCGTCAGTCATGGCTGACACCCAGATAGGCGTCGATCACACGCTGGTCGGCGCGCACCACATCGGGCGTGCCGTCACCGATCTTCTTGCCGTAATCCAGAACCACAACCCGGTCGGCGATGTCCATCACGACGCCCATATCATGCTCGATCAAAGCGATCGTCGTTCCAAATTCGTCATTTACATCAAGGATAAAGCGGCACATGTCCTCTTTCTCCTCGACATTCATCCCGGCCATGGGTTCGTCCAGCAGCAGCAGCTTGGGCTCGGCAGCCAGCGCACGTCCCAGCTCGACCCGCTTCTGCAACCCGTAGGGAAGCGACCCCACCGGCTGCTTGCGGATCGCCTGAATCTCAAGGAAATCAATGATATGCTCGACACGGGCACGGTGCTCGACCTCCTCGCGTTCGGCGGGTCCCTGCCAAAGCATGTGCCAGAAAATGTTGGTCTTCATCTTGGTCAGACGGCCCGTCATGATGTTGTCGAGCGTGGTCATCCCCTTGAAGAGAGCGATGTTCTGGAAGGTGCGGGCAATGCCCATACGGGCGATCTCGTGCGGTTTCATGGGGCCACGTTTGGCGCCGTTGAACCAGACCTCGCCCTCCTGCGGGTGGTAGAACCCGTTGATAACGTTCAGCATCGAAGACTTGCCCGCGCCATTTGGCCCGATGATCGCCCGGATCTCGCCCTGGTGGATATCGAACGAGATATCCGATAGCGCCACAACTCCGCCGAAGCGCAGGGTGATGTTCTTCACCTCCATCATGGTGCCGCCGATCTGGCGGCCATCGGGTGTGGTGTAGCCCTCGGTGGAGCTTACGGCCTGGTCCATCATTTCCCCCTCACGCAGCTTTGGCGGCGCGGTCGAATGTCTTGGCGTCACGGATTTCCAAAGTGGCCGAGATCGAGCCCTTGCGACCGTCCTCGTAGGTGACCTCGGTATCCGCAAAAACCTCGGACGATCCGTCATAGAGCGCGTTGATCAGCGGGCCATAGCGCTCCGAAACCGTCGCACGGCGCACTTTACCGGTCCGTGTGATCTCGCCATCATCAGCGTCCAGTTGCTTGTGCAACACCAGAAAGCGGTGGATCTGGCACCCTGATATCATCGCGTCCTGCGCGAGGCTGGCGTTCACCTCTTCGATGTGCCCCTGCATCATCTCGTAGACCTTCGGATGCGCAGCCAGTTCCTGATAGGAGGCATAGGAGACGTTGTTCCGCTCGGCCCATGATCCGACCGCACCAAGGTCTATGTTCAGGAAGGCAGTGCAGGTCTCACGCCCATCGCCCA
>JBGCFK010000515.1:0-20767 GCA_045106875.1 Paracoccaceae bacterium
AGCGCGTGGGCCGGAGGCGTTCACGATCTTGGCGCAAGAGATTTTATCGCCTGATTCCAGTTGGATAGCTGTAACCCGATCGCCTTTGCGCTCAATGCCGGTCACTGCGTTGTGGATGTACTCGACCCCGTTTGCGCGCGCCTTGCGGCGGAACCAGTCGAAGATCGTGCCCCCGTCGAAATAGCCCTCGTTCAACGGGTTGTGGCTGCAGAGGACCACGCCATCCATGTTGTAGAACGGGTATTCGGCAGCCACTTCATCTGGGGTCATGATGCGCGTGCCTGCGCCGAGGCTGGCCTGGATTTCCTGGCATTCCCGCAAGACGCCTGCCAGCCTCTCGTCGCCCGCCATATACATGTAGCCATAGTCGTGGAGTGCGATCTCGGGGGCTTCTGGATCCTTCATGAAGTCCTTGAAACCCTTGATGAAATCCACGCCAAACTGACCAATGCGGATATTTATCTCGTTCGAGAACTGCTGGCGGATGCAGGAGTTCGTGTGGCTGGTCGACGCGAACTCGTAGCTTGGGTCACGCTCGACCACCAGAATGCGCCCGTCGAAATCGGGGTTCTGGCTGGTCCACCATGCTGAGGACGATCCCATCATCGCGCCACCAATGATCACCACATCATAGGACTTGTGTTCCGGTGTCTGGCTCATGCCGTGCCCCTATTCCTCAAAGCCATAGTCGCGTTTGGCGGTCTCGGCAGAGATATATCCGCGGGCAAGGTCGCGGCGGATCAGGTCGGGGTCGCGGTCGCGTGGATTGCCGTAGCCAGCGCCTCCCGGCAGTTCCAGCACGGCAGTGCGATCGGGCGGAACGGCTTGTTTTCCCTTGGCTTTCATGGGCGTGCCATCGTCCAAACGGAACCCTGTACGACCGCCTTCCAGTCCGCCCTCGCGCCCTCGCGCCGGGTGGTCCATGCGGTCGAACATGGCGGAGAAGTCGAACTCGTGACCGGGTGTCGCGCCGATCTCCATATGCTGTCCCAGCCCGCCGCGGAATTTGCCCGCACCGCCCGAGTCGGGTCGCAACTCCTTGCGCCAGATCACGATCGGGCCCGTGTGCTCGGTGGCCTCGACCGGCATGGTCATGACGCCTGATGGGAAGGCCGTAGCCGACATGCCGTCCAGCTCGGGCCGGGCACCCGAGCCACCGCAGTTGAACATCAGGATTGCCGCCTCGCGTGCATCGGGGGCGTGGTTCCCGTCACGGCGTGGGCGGAGGTACAGCTGGAAATTGCAGAGCGCGCCGCAGCCCTCGGCAGGCACCAGATCCGGCAGGATCTTGTGGAGTGCGCCAAGGATCGTATCCGGCACCATATGACCCATTATGTGGCGCAGGCATACGGGGGCAGGGCGCTGTGCGTTCAGAATAGATCCTTCGGGCGCTGTCACGCGGAACGGGGCGAGGGAAGCGGCATTGTTCGGGATCTCGGGCGCGATGGCGCATTTCAGCGCATAACATGCATAGGCCTGCGTGTAGACCAGCGGCACGTTGATGGCCTTGCGGCTGATGCCGGAGGTGCCCGCGAAATCGGCAGCGATGTGGTCGTCATGGACCTCCAGCCGGACGGCCAGCGTGACGGGCGTGTCATAGCCGTCGATGGTCATGTCGTTCGTGGTGATGCCGCGGGGCAGGGCCGCGATGCGTTCGACTGTTGCGCGGTGCGAGTTGGTCAGGATGAACTCGGCAATGTCGGTCAGGTCGGGCAGGGCGAACTCGTCCAGCATCTCGATCAGGCGATTGTGGCCTGTCTCATTGCATGCAGCGAGCGCATAGATGTCTCCGACCACCTGGTCCGTTTCGCGGACATTGGCGCGCACGAACTTCAGCAGATCAAAGTTCACTTCACCTGCGCGCGCGAAATGCATGATGGGGATGTTGAGGCCTTCCTCGTAGACGCTCTCGCCATCCGCGCCGAAGCCGCGCCCGCCAACATCGACGACATGGGCAGTGCAGGCGAAGTAGCCGACCTGCTTGCCCTTGTAGAACGACGGAGTAACCACCGTGATATCGTGCAGGTGGCCGGTTCCCCACCACGGATCGTTGGTGATGTAGACATCACCCTCGACCATTGTGTCCGTGCCGATGTCTCGCATGAAGTGCTTCACACTTTCGGCCATTGCGTTCACGTGGCCGGGCGTGCCTGTTACCGCCTGAGCAAGCATTCTGCCTTCGAGGTCATAGACACCCGCCGACAGGTCGCCTGCTTCGCGCACGCTTGTCGAGAATGCGGTGCGCACTTTTTTTTTTAATGATACGGCGACCACCGAGATCAGGCGGTTCCACATGACCTGAAAGGCAATATCCGAATGGCTCATGACCGGGCCTCCGCTTTGATGTCGATGCAGCCATCTGCGCGCATGGTGGCGGCAAAGCCAGTGGGCACGATGATCGTGGTCTCGCGCTCGGTGATGATTGCCGGGCCTGCGAGGTGCTGATCTATCAATAGATTGTCTCTATCTATCAGTAGAGCTGCTGTGTGTGTGCTGGTTGCAGGGTCATAGAGATCACGTGTGCTATCCGGCGTGGCTTTCGTGGTGGTACCGCGCGCTTCCACAGGCTCCGCCGGTGGTACCGGGGTGGCACAACGCACCGACCAGGATGTGATCTCGATGTCGAGACCATGCACCACGCGACCGAAAAGCGCCTCGTACTGGGCCTCGAAAGCTGTACGATATGTTTCCAGATCAGGGGTTTCTGGCAAGTCTACCGGGATCTCCCAGCCTTGGCCGACATATCGGAAATAGCCCTTTGTCTCGAAGGCCAGCTCGGCGTCCGGTTCGCAATCGCGGACAAAGTCGGAAGCTTCCTTGCGTAGCTCCTCCAACACGCTGGAGACAAAACTGGCTGAGAACTCTGACAACCGCATGTAGGTCGAACGCGTCGCTTCAAAGCTGAATGGCGCGCGCAGGAATCCGATCGCCGAGCCGACACCAGCGCCGGACGGCACGAGGATGCGGCTGACCCCCAGTTTTTGCGCAAGACGACCTGCGTGCAACGGCGCTGCACCGCCGAAGGCGATCATGGTGTAGCTGGCCAGATCCTCGCCGTTCTCGACAGCATGCGCGCGCGCAGCATTGGCCATCGTCTCGTCCACGACCTCCGAGATTGCATATGCCCCTGTGATGGGGTCCAGGCCGAGCCTATCTGCCACTTGGTTGGCAACTACCTCCCGAGAGGCATGGACATCCAGTTGCATCGTTCCGCCCGCAAACGCATCCGGGTCTAGCTTGCCAAGTAGCAGATCGGCATCCGTTACGGCAGGTCGCTCGCCGCCTTGTCCATAGCAGGCGGGGCCGGGTTCGGATCCGGCGCTCTCAGGTCCGACGCGGACCTGTCGCATGACATCGACCGAAGCCAGTGAACCGCCGCCCGCTCCGATCTCGACCATGTCGATGACGGGGATCGAAATTGGCATGCCCGAGCCCTTCTTGAACCGGTAAGACCGCGCGACCTCGAACACGCGCGAGGTTTTCGGAGTGGCATCCTTGATCATGCAGATTTTCGCGGTTGTGCCGCCCATGTCGAAGGAGAGCACTTTGTCGAGCCCGTGGCTGGAGGCGATATGCGCCGCAAAAATCGCGCCGCCGGCGGGTCCGGATTCGACGAGGCGGACAGGGAAGTCCGCCGCGCTCTCAAGTCCGATGATCCCGCCGCCCGAATGCATGAGGTGGACGGGGGCACTGACGCCCATCTCGCCAAGCCTATCTACCAGCCGGTCGAGATAGGCCTTCATCAGTGGCTTTACATATGCATTGGCGCAGACAGTGTTGAACCGCTCGTACTCGCGCATCTGGGGCGACACTTCGGACGATAGCGACAGTGTCGCGTTGGGCAACCGTTCGGCAAACACTTCGGCCACAAGGCGCTCGTGCGCCGGATTGGCATAGGCGTGCATGAGACCGATGGCGATGGAGTCATAACCCGTCAATTCGGTCGCCAGCGCTTCGATTTCGGCACGGTCGAGAGGGCGCAGAACTTGCCCCTGTGCGCCGATGCGCTCGTTCAGCACATGACGATCTTCGCGCGGGATCAGGGCCTCGGGCAGCCGCAAATTCAGATCGTACTGCTCGAAACGGGATTCCGTACGCATTTCGATGACATCGCGGAAACCCTTGGTGGTCACCAAGGCCGTCTTCGCGCCACGTCGTTCGATCAGCGCATTGGTCGCCAATGTGGTTCCGTGAATGATCCGTCCGACCTCTGTGGGTGCGACCCCGGCCTTGGCACAGACCTGCCCGATCCCCTCGAGTATCGCGTCTTCCGGCGCGCCATAGGTGGTCAGCACCTTGATCGAGACCGGTTGGCCCGCGCCCTCCAGGACCACGTCGGTGAATGTCCCGCCGATGTCGACGCCAAGCTTGATAAGATCTGATGCCATGCCACCTCCTCGGTCTGATCAGAATCGTTAAGGCAAACCTCTCCGGCGGTCCAGTTCTGTGACGCGTTAGGGGATTGGTAACCATGATCGGGTAGACCTGAGCCGAAGTATGCTCGGGTGTGCTGCAGATTGGCAGGGACCTCATCGCTACGTTTTTCAACGAGATTGCTGGACGTTCATTGGTCTTCGCGCTGCGGGACTGGAATTTTAAGAGGGAGATTTGGCATGCCTGGATTGGTTAAGATATGGTGGCACGATGGTGCGGTTGTCGATGTCCGTCATCACGATGTGCCGGTGGTGAACGAACCTGAGCTTGGATTCGAGACCGTGTTGGTAAGCGGCACACCTGCGAATTCCGGGCCTGCGCCCGAGGATGCCAAGGTCGCGATCATCGAGGCGGAAGTCGACATCCGCTATGTGGTTAGGCTTGAGGGTGGAACAACGCTTGCAGATCCGGAAACGTCCAAGCCGGTCGCAACCACTGGGCTTGGGACGGATGCAATCGGGGTGGCTGCCGGTGCTTCCATCTCATTCGTAGAGGCGTAGCCGGGCCTTGCGGGTCGCAGGTCGGATCATGTGCAGAACCGTTGCGACTTTACCTTGAAACGTCACCCGTCGGTCTTCGCATAAAAGCGTCGCGAACGACCGACTTGAGGTGAGGTTGAAACGCCGCTGGTACCACATCGCTCCTTAAACTTTTTGAAACGCCGAAAGGTGAAAGTGCCACCCAGTGGTGTGAAACCTCAAGGGAGCCAAAGATGATCGACCAATCGCGTCTCGACGAGCTTGCCAATGATTTTGGCGAGGAGGATCTGGCCGAGATCATTGAAGTGTTTCTGGCTGAAACCTGGGAAGCAATCGACTCGCTTGAGGCAAAGCTGGACGGCATGCAGATGGCGGAGCAGCAAGATCAGTTTCATTTCCTGAAGGGATGCGCCCGCAATATCGGTGCGACGGGCCTTGCTGACTTCTGTGAAGAGTGGGAAGCTGGCGCCGCGCCATTTGGGCGTGCGGAATATCCTCGGTTACGCGAGGAATTTCAGTCCGTTTGCAACTACCTGTCCGGGCGTGGTCTGCGGATGTCTGCCTGACCTAGCTTGAAACGTGGCTGCGGGCATCGTTCGCAGTCTACTGTCGGCTCAGCTCTCAGATATTCGACACCGGATAGGTCAGCATCAATCCCGAGACATCGTCGTCAAAAGTCTTGCTGCCCGTGAACTCGGCCATGTCGCAAAGGATCTGGTCCAGCACTTCCCATTCGGAAATATCCCAATGCCGGGACAACATCTTTGCCAGCCCCTCGTTTTCCAGCATCTCCCCATCGGGGGTCTCACATTCGGTTATCCCATCTGAGAACATCATGAACCGATCACCGTCAGCCACATGGATGACATAGGTCTCGTATTCCATTCCGGGCATCAGGCCGACTGGTGGGCCACCGTCGCCGACAAACTCTATCTCTCCCGTCGCGCGGATTACCGCTGGGTTCGGATGTCCGGCCTGGCAAAACCGCAGCATCCCGGTCGAAAGGTTCAGATCCGCAAACACCATCGTGAAATACTGATCGGTGTCCGTATCGTCCTGCATCCGCTCGTTCAGTTCACGCGCAATCGAGGCGGGGTCTCGTGGGTGAAAGCTACCGTCTTGCAAGCGCCTGATCGCAATGTTCTCGTCCAGATGCTGACTGCTGAAGAGGTTTGACAGGCGCGCGGTCAACAGCGCCGAAGATACACCATGGCCGGACACGTCTATGGAATAGGCGGCGATCCGATCTTCCGTGACCTGGAAATATCCCAACAAGTCGCCGCCGACATGCCCCGCTGGCTGGTAAGACGTCCCGATGGACACGGGCCCACAATTGGCCTGTCGTTGGGGGATCAAGGATTTCTGCAGCCGGGCCGCGGCACGAAGGTCCTTCTCGATGCTCTCATAGATGGCATTGAGCCGGTCGAAAGCCTCCGTGATGCGCTTGTTCTTGTCGACAAGATCATCCTGCATCTGCACCAGTCTTTGGCCTGCGCGCAGGCGAGCGTGCATTTCGCCCATATCCAGCGGTTTGGACAGAAAGTCATCGGCGCCCGCGTCCAATCCGGCCGCGACCTCGTCCTTGCCGCGTTTCGAAGTGACCAAGATAAAGTACACATAGTTGCCCAATTCGAGCTTTCGAACCGCCTTGCACAGCTCTGGCCCGTTCATCTCGGGCATCATCCAGTCGCTGATGATGAAGTCGACGGGCTGCGTTTTACAGATGCCCAACGCTTCAAGCCCGTCGCTCGCTTCGACGACCTCGAATTTCCACTTCTTCAGCAGCAAGGTCAGCATCTTGCGCTGCGATGGAGAATCGTCGACGACCAGTGCGATCAGCTTGCGGAAGGGATCTCTACCGTGCTCCTGAGAGTCGCTGTCGACCCACGGCACAGCTGTTTTCGTAGCGCTCATCTGGTGTTCCGTTCTGGCATTCGATCAGGCATTGCGGTCAGGCTGCCAGTTCCTTGGCAAGACGCAGGACGTTGCATCCCTCGCGGCGTTCGTATTCGACGACGTCCATTTGCGAACGAATCAGCATCCATCCAAACCCGCCCTCGGGCAGGTTATCGATATCGTCCAAGTCGAACTCTGCCGCGCTTCCATCTGGGGCAGTTCCCTCGGGCATCGGCTTGCCTTCATCGATCAGCAGGACTTCCAGCGAGGCAGGGGCAAATTGCACGTCCGCAAAGATTGGCTTGCCCTCTACCCCATCATAAGCGTGTTCAACGATGTTGTTCAGCGCTTCGGCGATGCAAAGCCGCACCATATCGGCTGTGTCTTCATCAATCTCTAGGCGGCTGCTGCAGAGCAAACTCACCTCTTCAGCGAGGTTGGAGACGTTCTCAAACGAGCTGGTGATCGAGAAACGTGTATCTCTGGACATATCGTTCATTTTTTCTGCTCCGTCTCTGTCGTTAGGTGCCGGTTGCCGAAAGGCCACGATTGGCGAGCGCGCTCTTCACCGAATCGTGTGAGATGAAAACTGTATCCAGCCGCGTCAGCCGCATGACCTTTGCAACCGCAGGGTTCATCCCACAGAGTTCCAGTTTGCGGTCCCGGCCCATGAACTTCAGCAAAGCGACCAGTGCACCAATCCCGCTGGAGTCGGCAAAACTGACGCGGCTGAGATCCAGTGCGCAGTCCTGATCACCAGTGCTCAGGAACTCCCTTGCCTCGGCCTTGAATTCCATCGCGGACTGCGAATCGATCCGTGCCTTCAGGACTGTCAGCACCAGTATTGGTCCGTGGTCTTCACACGAAAGCAGCATCGATATGGCTCCCACCAAATCATTGGATGGAGCCACGCTAGCGCGAAAGGGTAACCGTCACGTTTCCGGCGGAGGACCAGCTATTCGGGACATGACCAGAGGCGTAAAGTACATTGGAAACTGGTACAGGGCGACATAGAGCCAGAGAACCGGATCCGGCGGCAAAGACGCCAACGCAAGCGCCGCATTGCGATTGCCCCAAATCAGCGCAGTTGCGCCGCCTGTCGCGAAGCCAGCAATCCGGCGGGTCAGGGGGAAGAGTACGACTTGCACGCCCAGATTTGCCGCAATGGCCAGCGCCAGTACGCCAAGCGCAAAAATGGGAGCCGACACGATCTGCGTGGTCAGTCCGTCAAACAGAGGAAACAGGAACAGCACGAGAATCACCGAGGACAATCCATCAAGGCTCAGCGCGCGCTTCTTGATCCATTGATCCCCAAGGATGAACCGGGCCGCCAAGGCCCCGGCACTTGCCAATCCGATCAGGAACGCAAGCCTGATGGCCATTTCCCCCGTGTCGATCGGGACGGCCCCGCCCAGCAGCAGTTGTGCCATCAACGGCAATGTCAGGGGCGCCAATGCCGAACAAAACACCGTCAGCTCGATCGCGAATGCTGCGTTGAAACCAACCATCAGGCAGAACGCGGCACCCGAGCCAAGGGGAGGCGCTGCACTCGTATATACCAGCGCTGCCACATGCTGCTCAGGCAAGCCCAGCCCGGTCCCTAGTGCCCAGAACAGCGCAGGCGTTGCGCACATCAGCCCCGCCGCAAGCGCTGTATTTCGGGCCAGCCGCCGGGGTGCAAGCGCTTGCCGGGCCACGCCGACCAGATCGATTCGCATCATCGCCAGACCGAAGAGAAACGCGACCCAGAACGGAATTGTGCCTTCAAGCAGGCTCCCGGGTCCCGGTATGACCAACGCCGCCAGCACGCCCAGCGCCAGCACCCAGCGTGCCCGTGCTCCGGCCCAGGCGAGCGCGTGAATCACGTCGTGTCCGTGCCGCTGTCCGGTCCTCGCCAGCGGTCAAACCGCCCGACCCGAAACGGTGCCATGTCAATGTTGGGTGTGCGCCCGCCAATCATGTCGGCAATCAGTCGCCCGGTCTTGGGTCCGCTTGTCAGCCCGATATGCTGCGCACCGAAAGCAAAGTGGATGGAAGGCGCTTTCGGGCTTGGCCCGACCAGCGGCAGGCTGTCCACGGTCGAAGGCCGATGGCCCATCCACTCTTCCTCGTCCTCCCAGGTCAGATCCGGGTAGAGCTTGTGGATCCGCGATTTCACCACCTTGAATGGCGCCCGTGAGGGGCCGGCGTCCAGTCCGCCGAACTCGACCTGCCCGGCAAAGCGCAGGCCTCTTTCCATTGGTGTGACGGCGGATTTGATATCTGTCAGCATATAGGGATGCGGGGGCATATGGCTTGGGTTCTTCAGCAGCAGATGATAGCCCCGCTCGGATTCCAGTGCCGGATCGTGGCCAAGCTGCTTGGCCAGCTTGCCGGACCAGGCTCCGCCTGCCAGTACGAGTCGGTCGTAAGTTGTGGTTTCGCCCGCCGCGGTGATGCTGGCAGAGGCGCCTTCGCCCTCCGGCCGCATGTCGTCTACTTCAGCTTTCAGGAAAGCGCCGCCCTGCGATCGGAAATATGTGAACAACTGGGCCACGTAGGCGCCCGGATTTGTGATCCAGCCATGGTCCAGCTGGCTGGCGGCATGAACGTAGTGTTCGCCAAGATGGGGATCCTCGGCGCGCAGACGGTCGAACCCGAACTCCTCCATACGGAACCCGTGGGCGCGTCTGATCGCATGGGTCTTGTCGTCCTTCCTGCAAGCGGACTCTGACGGGTAAAGAGCGACCCAAGGGCCATGGCGAATATAGGCCTCTGCGCCCGTGCCCTTGGCGAGGGCCATATGCTGGTCCGGGCTGTCGCCGCAGATCTCTGCGAGGCTCGTGGCCGTGCGGTTGAGTTCGGCATCGGTTGCACGGCGCAGGAACGGGATCAGCCACGGCAGCAAACGGGGCAGATAGGACCAGCGCAGGTGCAGCGGCCCGTCTGCGGAGAACAACATGCCGGGCGCCTTGGACAACAGCCCGGGCACAGGCACCGGGATGATCGAGGCGGCGGCCAGGAGCCCGGCATTGCCATAAGAGGTTTGCGCAGGCGTGCCCGGGTCATTCCGGTCGATCAGCGTGACATGGTGGCCGTCCCGGCGCAGCCACTCGGCAGTCGAGATCCCGACAATGCCAGCGCCGACGACCGCTACCTTCAATTGCTTCATCACGCGACCCATTCACTGACGGGCGCTTCCGCGTCCTGCAGTGGTTGCACGATGACGTCGACCAGCGTCGGGCCGTCATGCGCGATCGCCTCTTTCAGCACCCGGTCCAGATCGCCCGGGTCCTCGACGCGCCATGACTTCACACCGTAGGCTGCTGCCACTGCCGCATGATCCGTACGGTTGAAATCGACCGAGAAGTATCGTCCGCCAAAGCCGGACTTCTGCCCCGCCTTGATCCAGCCGAACACCGAGTTGGAGAACACGATGGTCGTGATGGGTAGGCGGTAGCGGGTGATGGTCTCGAACTCGCCGACGCTCATGCCGAAGGACCCGTCGCCTGTTGCGCAGATGACCTTGGCGGTGGGGCGCGCGACCTGAGCGCCGATGGCCGCGCCCAACGCGTATCCCAAAGCACCGTGCGCCCGGTTGGTGATGAAGTGACGGCCCGGTTGCTGGATTGTCCAATAGGCCGAGAAATAGGGGCAGGGCGTGCCCGGATCCGCACATACGACGGTCTCGGGCGGGCACAGCCGGTTGAGCGCGTCGATCACGCGTTCCGGCTTGATGGGTGTCTCAGCGCTGTCTGCCAGAGCGCGAAAGGCGGTCTCCTTCGCAGCGCGGGCGTTGGCGGCGGTGGCGGCTCCGTTGAAGTCCCGCGGCTCGTTCAGCGCGTCGATGATCTCGTTCAGACCCTCGAGGCAAGTGCGGATATCTCCCAGCCACGCCGCGTGCGTCGGGTAGCTCGCTCCGAAGACGCCCGGATCGCAGTCGATATGCAGGATTGTGGCGCCCGGCGCGGGGGAGCGCCACCGCTCGGTGGTAACAGATCCTGCTCGACACCCAAGAAACACCACACAATCCGCGGCATCGACAACCGCGCGTGTGCCCGGACGCCCGCCATTGGATCCGACCACACCCACCGCATTGGGATGGGTTTCGGCGATCGAGCCCTGCCCGGATACCGTGGTCGCAACCGGGATGTTCAGCGTCTCGGCCAGATGTTGCAGCTCGCGCTCGGCACCCGACAGTACGACGCCGCCGCCGCAGACAATGACGGGCGCCTTCGCCGACATCAGAGCTTCGGCAAAGTTGGTGACCTGTTCTGTCTCGAGGCTCATTTCGCCCCGCATGGCCGGGAACTGCCCGTACATGGCGTCGGCCCAGATCTCGTCCTCCGGCACTTCGGCTTTCTGGACATCAAAGGGCAGCGCAAGGTGGGCGGAGCCGGGCCTTCCGGTCGTCATTTCGCGAAAGGCACGCCGGACTGTGCGGGGGAGCGCTGCGGCACTGTCGAGGACTGCGTTCCACTTGGTGAGGGGGCGGAACAGTGCCTGCTGGTCAAGCTTGGTCAGCGGATATCGTCCGGCGGACGTGGTCGCGACATCTGATGTGATGGCGAGCACAGGCACCGAGCTGTCGTTCGCCTCGACCAGCCCCGGCGCGATGTAGGTGGCCCCGCCGCCGGATGGACCCTCGCAGATCCCGACCCGCCTGGTCAGGCGGGCATAGGCGTCGGCCATGTAGGCCGCGTGGCGCTCGTCCCGCGTCAGGATGTGGGTCATGCCATGGTCGAGCCGTGCGAGCGCGTCATAGAATGGCAGCGATGTGTCGCCGCACAGACCGAAGATGTGTCGCACGCCGTGATCCGCCAGCAGGCGGACCAAGGCTTCGGCGCCGGTTGTGTGATTTGGGGATGTGTGATTTGGTGTTTGTTCTGACATGGCCGCACGCTCGCGCGCGGGGCGGGGCCTGTCAAGCGGACCCCGCTGGCGCGGGGAGATTTCTCAGTGCCCACCCACCCGCCTCCGCGGGCGCGTGGGTGGAGATGTTCTGGCTCAGTCCAGAAGGATGATGTCCACGCGTCGGTTCGCCTGACGTCCTTCGGCGGTGCTGTTTGGCGCAACCGGCGAGGTCTCGCCATATCCGCGGGTCTCGGCATTGATGCCGAAGTTCCGCCCAAGATAGTTTGCCACGGATTCAGCCCGGCGTTCCGAAAGTGCCTGATTGTAGGCATCCGATGCGCGGCTGTCCGTATGTCCCTCTACCCGGATACGGGTCTTGCCCAGTTGCCGGGCCTTGGTGCCGAAATCGTTCAACTCGGCGATTGCCTCAGGACGCAGATCCGACTTGTTGGTGTCGAACAAGGCATCGGCATCCAGTGTGATCGAGCGAGGCTGTTCGGTTGGCGCCTGCTGGCCGGGACATACGGGGCGTCCCTGCCGATCGAGACGTGCGCTGAGAAAGCCGGGCCCGCCATGATCAGCGATCCAGTGCTGACAGCCAAGCCGGTCGGTCCACAATACCGCTTCCTGCGTGAATCTTGGCATGTTGTTCTGGGCGTTGCGGTACGTGCCCGGCGTGATGCCCGGACATTGTGGAGTGCCGTCACGGTTGAGCCGGGGGCTGAGATAGCCTTCCACGCCGTCATCCATGATCCAGTGCTGGCAGCCATTGGGGTCCACCCAGATCTTGGGCTCCAGATTGTCGAGGTCGCCGCCCAGCCGTTGGGCCAGAGCAGGCCCTGACACCGTGGCGGTGATCAGCGCGAGTGCGGTTGCAAGGCGAAGCATGTCAGCCCTCCTCACACGCAGTCCGGGGTGCCGTCGAGGTTCAGAACCGGGCTCATGTAGCCCTCTACCCCGTCATCGATCACCCAGTGCTTGCAGCCGTCCGGATCGACCCAGACCGAAGGCGCGAGGTTCACGATTTCACCGCTGTCTATGCCCTGATCGCGTGTCGTCGACGTGCATGCGGCGGTTATAGCCACCAGGCCGAGTGCCGCGAGCTTTGCGATATTGTTGATCTTCATAGTGGACTTCCTCTGATTCTCATGCATTCGCACGTGTGGCGTCACCTTAGACCGTTTAACACGCCAAACTGGAAATAAAGATGATTAATTGGCCACTAAAGCAGCCGATTGTTACATCTTTGCGCGACGGCTTGATCAGCCTCGCGTGACGTCAATGTCCGGGGCGTCTTCAGCTTTCATACCGACGACGTGGTAACCGCAGTCGACATGGTGGCATTCGCCGGTCACGCCCGAGGCAAGATCCGACAACAGGTAGAACCCGGCCTTGCCGATATCTTCCTGACTGACATTGCGGCGCAGGGGCGAATTCAGTTCGTTCCACTTCAGAATGTAGCGGAAATCGCCGATGCCCGATGCCGCCAGCGTCTTGATCGGCCCCGCCGACAATGCGTTCACACGAATGTTCTTCGGCCCCAGATCCATGGCCATGTACCGAACAGACGTCTCCAGCGCGGCCTTGGCAACGCCCATTACATTGTAGTGCGGCATAACCTTTTCAGCACCGTAGTAGGTCAGCGTGACCATCGAGCCGCCCTCGGTCATCAGCTTCTCGGCCCGCTGTGCGATTGCGGTGAAGGAATAGCACGAGATGTTCATGGACATGGCGAAGTTCTCGGCGGACGTATCCACATACCGGCCCTTCAGTTCGGCCTTGTCCGCATAAGCTATGGCGTGCAGCACGAAATCCAGGCGACCCCAGCGGGTTTCCAGATCTGCAAACACCGCGTCCATGGATGCCGTGTCCGTCACGTCGCACGGCAGAACAACATCCGACCCCAGCGACGCTGCCAACGGGTCCACCCGCTTCTTCAATGCGTCGCCCTGATAGGTGAATGCCAGCTCTGCGCCCTGGTCATGGCAAGCCTGGGCAACGCCCCATGCGATGGACTTGTCGTTCGCCAGCCCCATTATGAGACCGCGTTTGCCTGCCATCAGACCTGCTGCCATGTTCCGTTCTCCCGGCCGGAATTTCTCTCTTGCCAAACTGGGCTTTAGGTTAAATTCAAAGGGCAAGCAAGCGGGGCAGGCGACAAGGGACGTGGCGTCAGCCTGAGGACGATGGAGTATGGCGGGTTATGGCGACGATTTCCGAGACTTCGCGGCGGGCGGGCATCTTCGAGGGCGAAGACCCGTTTGCGTTGGCGCAGGCATGGCTGAAAGAGGCCGAGGGGTCCGAGCCGCAGGATGCCAACGCAGTTGCACTGGCCACGGTTGACCCGTCCGGTCTGCCGAATGTGCGCATGGTGCTTCTGAAAGAGATCGAGCCCGACCAACTGAAGGGCGGCTTTGTCTTCTACACCAACCTTGAAAGCGCCAAGGGCCGCGAGCTCGAGGCCGGCAAGAAGGCCGCGCTGGTCTTTCATTGGAAGTCGCTGGACCGCCAGATCAGGGTCCGCGGCCCGGTCGAGCAGGTAAGCGCCAAGCAGGCCGACGCCTATTACAACAGCCGCGCCTATCAGAGCCGCATCGGGGCATGGGCCTCGAAGCAATCGCGGCCGCTGGCCTCGCGCCGGGCGCTAATGGCCGAGGTTGCGAAGATCGCGGCAAAGCACCCGGTCAAGCCGCCACGTCCGCCGCATTGGAGCGGGTTCCGAATTCGCCCAACCGAGATGGAGTTCTGGGCGGATGGCGATTTCCGCCTGCACGACCGGTTCCGCTGGACAAGGATGAAACCGGACACGGACGCGTGGACGGTGCAGCGGCTGAACCCGTGAGAAGGTGTGTTGGTGTAGACAATATAGGTGAGCTTGGCGAATGGCTGCTGCGCGGATGCAACCGACAATTTAACGAAGTCTTCGGATTTCAGTCCGTGCAAGCACTTGGGCATTTTACAGGCTTGAAAACGGAGTCAGACTTCAGCGGTTCCATCTGTTGCCATCGGTTCAACTGATCCAGGCAAACTGAACGCGATATCTGCGCCGTTGGCACTCGTGCGGTTCGCTACAGTCAGTGTTCCACCACGTGCATGAATTAACCGCTTGATCCCGAGCAAACCAAAACCGCTGTCGGTACTCAATTTCCCACCGTCGAGGAACATTAGTGCCGGATCGCTAAAACCAATACCGTTGTCTTGGACGTTGATTGCGAAGAATCCGTTATCCAACGTCACTAAGCCAAAATTCAGCCGCAGTTGAAAATCATCAGCCGGAGCTTCTGAGTCCGGACCTTGAGTGCTTGAATACTTGATCGCATTGTCCACGAGATTGCGGATGATAATTTGTGTGGCGGTACGATCCCCTTGGATCAAACCATTTTCAAGTTCGACGATGCAGCGGCTCATGGGATCAAGTAGAGCCATGATCTCTTGAACAAGAGGCCCGAACTCAAACTCTACAATCTGTTCCGTTACGGACGTTGCCTGCGCGTGCGCCAACACATCGCCGATCAATCGCATCGCTTTTTCACCAAGTTCTTCGAGTATGCCGATCAGTTCCAGCTTGCCATCACCTAAATCCTGAAATTCCTCCCGGAGCATTTCTGCCACCATGGTCACATTGTTAATCGGTGTACGTAGGTCATGTGCTGCCAGACTGATGAACTCTTCCATCTCACTTTCGATGGTCTCGACTTCGGCTTGCATTTCTCGAAAGATCTGCTTTCCAGATATATCCTGGGAGCTGCCAATGATCCGGATGACATTCCCGGAACTGTCGCATACCGGTCTCAGGGATGTTCGAATCAGTCTCTGCCCGTCTGCGAAAGGAAGCTGTATGTCGTACGCGCGTTGGGCGCCGGACTTAAGTGATTCACAATGATGCTCGAAAGCGATTTGGCCAAGGCGGCCAGTGTACAGTTCCGATGCAGTCATTCCGAGAATTTCATTCACTGGTTTGTTGAGTGAGCGGCAAGCGCATTCGTTGAATGCCATATATCTCGGCAGGCCGTCGCCGCCCGCTTCAAGTACGAACACCGGATGCTCGATGAAGTCGAGCAATGCTGCATCAAAGGTTGCCATGAAAACTCCTCTGAGAGAGTTTGAGCGGTAGCGAACTGGTGTTAGCTTAGCGTTAAAAGAGGCGAACGAAGTCTGCATCTGCCGAGCCGACTTTCCGTACATGCGCATACGGTACGGGTGCCATACGCTTGCCATACGGGGGGAATCCCAGCTCCAGCTTGCACAGTGAGATGCGAGGGCGTACCACCAAGCATCCCGAATCGGAGTGCTCAATGCCTGATCGCAAGACCCTTTTGCTGACCGGGGCCAGCCGTGGAATCGGGCATGCAACCGTCAAGCGGTTCTCCTCGGCGGGCTGGCGCGTCATCACGTGCTCGCGCCACCCGTTCCCCGAAGATTGCCCATGGGAAGCGGGCGAGGAAGACCATATCCAACTGGATCTTGCGGACCCCAAATCGACCATCGAAGCGGTCGAAGAGGTCAAGCGGCGTTTGCCTGCCGGGCGTCTGGAAGCTCTTGTAAACAATGCAGGAATCTCACCAAAGGGTCCGAATGGAGAGCGGCTCTCGACCCTTACGACAGATCTGCGGACCTGGGGGCAGGTGTTTCACGTCAACTTCTTCGCTGCGATCGTGCTGGCCCGCGGGCTGGTTGGCGAGCTGACCAAGGCGCAGGGCGCTGTGGTCAACGTGACCTCGATCGCGGGGTCTCGAGTGCACCCGTTTGCAGGCGCCGCCTACGCCACATCGAAGGCTGCGCTGGCCGGCCTGACCCGCGAAATGGCGAATGATTTCGGGCCCTTGGGCGTTCGCGTCAATGCGATTGCTCCGGGCGAGATCGAGACCGACATTCTCTCCCCCGGCACCGAGGAGCTGGCAAAGCAGCTCCCCATGCGTCGCCTTGGCACGCCGGAGGAAGTTGCTCGAACCGTATATTACCTCTGCACGGACGCCTCATCTTATGTTAACGGCGTCGAAATCGAGATCAACGGCGGGCAGCACGTCTGAGGCCATCCGTTCGAACTGAACGCCGCGGCGACTATTGCGGCACCTGACCCAACACATGCGCGCAATCGCAGGAGACGAACATGTCCAACCTGACTGATGCTGGCCGTCAGATCATCACTTCGCTGTCCCAGCGCTATGGCCTGTCTGAAGCGGCCGTCGAGCACATGGCTCGCGCGGTCTCCAATGGCGGTGGCTCCATGGCCCAATTCAACGTCCCCGAGCTGGGTGGAAACGGTCAATGGATGGCTGGTGGTATGACCATGGTGGGCGATATGTTCAACCACGGCCTGCAGGCGACCGTCTCGAACCTTTGTGGAGAGCTGGCAAACGCCATGGCGGGAACGCTGTTCTTCGAGCGTCCCAAGGTTGCTCCGGGCATGATGGGTGGCCTGAACTGGTGGCCGGAAGAACTTGGCCAACCGTCCTCGACTGGCGGTCAGAACCAGGCGCGCTATGCGTATTTCCCGCAGTCAAGGCGGCTTGCGTTTGATCCGGGCAATGGTCAGGCAGTCATCCTGCTTGACACGGGCGACCATAATATCGGTGGGTTCAGCCAGCAGCAATCCGGGCCGGGAGACCCGTTCATGGGTGTCTCGGTGTCGAGCCAATATGGACAGTTCGCGCTCTCCTCGTTCCCGCGTGTGGGGGGGGCTGCGCAGCAGTTCGCACCTGAACCACAGACGGTAGCCCAACCAGAGCCGATGACGGAATCCGAACCTTTGCCGCAACCGCAGATCATGCCTGTACCAGAGCCTGCGCCCGAACCTGTTGCGTCTGGTGTCAGCACAGATGAAATCCTGAGCACCATCGAACGGCTCGCCAAGCTGCGGGATGCGGGCGCACTGTCGGAGGAAGAGTACTCGGACAAGAAATCCGACCTGCTGGCGCGCCTCTGACGGGCTTCCCAATGGGCTATGACCATGACATTCTGAGAAAGACCCAAGACCACGGAGAACCCGATGATCGATTTCTACACCTGGACCACGCCGAATGGCCGCAAGGTCTCGCTCCTGCTAGAGGAGCTTGGCGTCTCCTACAACGCGATTGCCGTCAATATCGGGCAGGATGAGCAGTTCAAGCCAGACTTCCTGGCCATTGCGCCGAACAACAAGATCCCTGCCATTGTCGACCACGACACGGGCGTGCAGATGATGGAGACCGGCGCGATCATGCTCTATCTTGCCGAGAAGTACGGCAAGTTTCTGGGCGAGGGCGCGGACCGGCTGAAGGCCATCGAATGGCTGATGTGGCAGATGGGTGGCTTGGGACCGATGGCGGGTCAGACGCACCATTTCCTGCATTTCAACAAGGGAAAGTCGGAATACGCCGAGAACCGCTTTCAGGGTGAGACAAAGCGGCTCTACGGTGTGCTGAACGAGCGCCTGACGGGTCGAGACTTCATCACTGGCGAGTACACGATTGCCGACATGGCTTGCTGGCCTTGGATCAGCCGGTTCGAGTGGCAGCAAATGGATCTGAACGCGTTCCCTGCGCTGAAAGCATGGTACCTTCGGATTGCCGAACGTCCCGCCACGCAGAAGGGATATGATGTGCCCAAGGTGACCACGCCCATACCGATGCCGTGAGGCTTGCTATCGTTGTAGTCGCAGCTTCGGCCTTCCTCTCGGCGTGCGCGGTTAAGGGCTACGACCTGGGCTGGCGGGTTGAGGACCGGCTGACGCCGTTGTTGGGCACTCCCCTGGATGTTTTGTCCGGATGTCGTCTTGCCCGGGATGACGCGGTGCCCGCGGGCGCATGCGCAGCGTTTGTGCGGGATGTGCAGGTGCTTCTGAGCAACTCTGGCGGGCGTCCCGAGGCCATTGGTGCGCGGTGTGGAGCGGCCACTTGCACCTATGCCAATGCCTACGATCGGCGAGATGTGGGGATTGCGGCAGTACTGCCTGTATACAAGCGCGTTGCCTTGCGTGAGGTGCGGATGCAGTTTGCGTTCTCCGAGGGTGAGTTCGTGCTGCAAACGCTCTCTGTGCGAGACAATGCACCACCAACATATGGTCCGGTTCGGATTGGGGGTTCCCCATAATTCATTGATAAAAATGGATAAATTATCTTGATTGCACGGGGCGCAAAGCGGCTTTCGGATATTGTGCGTTGCAATATTTTCGGTAGCGTACCAGTTTCCTGCTCAGTTGCTGACGCCCAATAGAGGGTACGAAAAGAGGAGTGACCTACATGGCCCTCGTAACCGAGAACTTTGCCCCAAAC
This sequence comes from Paracoccaceae bacterium, assembly GCA_045106875.1. Taxonomy (GTDB): domain Bacteria; phylum Pseudomonadota; class Alphaproteobacteria; order Rhodobacterales; family Rhodobacteraceae; genus Thermohalobaculum. The sequence goes on from JBGCFK010000515.1 coordinate 18,896, forward strand.
ACGAATGCAATCACCGCATTCGCGGATCGTGTGGTCCGTTTCTTCGATGCACTGCGTGCCGGACAGGCAGCTGCTGCTGACTTCGAACGGTTCTCATACATGTCCGACGAAGCGCTGGCCTCGAAGGGGTTAAGCCGCGAAACAGTTTCGCGTGCAATCATGGAACGCCATTTCGGTTGATCCGGCAGTAGCGCAACAGGCCACTCAGGCCTCTTTGCCCATGATTTCAGCCGCTTCGGCGATTGCACCGTTCACCTGGGCCAGGTCGGTCTCAGTAAGTGCAAGGTGGGTGTACACTTTACCGGGCGGCTTCAGGATCCCGCGTTCGCGCAGAAGCGCATTGTAACGTGCCTCCTTCGACTTGTCAGAGGCGAGCACGTGGCGATAGTTCGTCACCTTCTGGTCGGTGAATACAACATCGAACATCACCGGGTCTCCGACGATCTGCACTGGAATGCCTGCATTGCCGAAGGCCGTGCGCGCTGCTTCCATCATGCTGAGCCCGTTTGCGCGGATCTGGTCATAGGCACCCGGCCTGCGCAGGATCTCCATCGTCTTGAGCCCCGCCACGGCAGCCACAGGGTTGCCCGAAAGCGTGCCAACCTGATGGGTGTAACCCTCAGTTCCTACGCGCGCCTTGTCGAAATGAGCCATGACGTCATCGCGCCCTGCGATGGCGGCAAGAGGGAAGCCTCCGCCAATGGCTTTGCCCAGCGTACACAGATCCGGCGTGACGCCGTATTTCTCCTGCGCGCCGCCATAGGCCAGCCGATATCCCGTCACGACCTCGTCGAAGATCAGCACGATGTCGCGGGCGGTCGCCTCCGCGCGGACATGCTCCAGCCAGCCGGGAGCAGGTGGGATGATCCGTTGCAGGGGCTCGATAATGATCCCGGCGATCTGGTCGCCATATTCTTTCAACAGACCGGTCAGCGTCTCAGGGTCATTGTAGGGCGCGACAATCGTCGTATCGCGCACCCGATCGAGGATGCCAGCCGAGTCCGGCACCGCGTTCGGCAGGTTCGCCAGCACTTGCGGCGTGGTGGACATGAGCCCGTGATCGGACATGCCGTGATAGCCGCCCTCGAACTTCAGGATCAACTCGCGGCCCGTATGCGCGCGGGCGAGCCGGATTGCGTACATGTCCGCCTCAGACCCCGTCGAAACGAAACGGACCTTGTCGGCGCAGGCCATGTCCTCGGCGATCTGTTCGGCCAGCTCAATGCCGCGTGTGTTGTTGGCAAAGAACGTGAGGCCGTAGCCAAGCTGTTCACGGACAACCTCGATCACTTCCGGATGCCCGTGCCCCACAAGCATCGGGCCAGAGCCGATCAGCAGGTCGACATACTCGCGCCCGTTCTCGTCCCATACACGCGAGCCATCACCACGTGCGATGACAATGTCGGCGGCATAGTTGCCGAACCCACCTGCGGGCAGGACCTTGATGGCACGTTCTAAGATGGCGGACTGGGGATTGGTATGATCTTCGGGCATGGCGGCCTCCGCGGGACATTTGTATCATACGCTGAATATCATGGCGTGTTTGTCCCATCTATCCTATGCGCGTCATGCCGGAGGTCCAAGAGCGACCTTTGCTTCTGTCAGGGGTGCAGGATTGAACGGTGAGCGTGAGTGCGGGAATGCCTGCTTTGATGCAGTTTTCTTGGACGCCGGTTGCATGGTTTGAGAGAATGCGAGACCGCTTGTGGGGTCCGGGAAGCGCTCAGGCAGGAAATCGCATGGGTTTGTGAGCTTTGGTTCGAACTTGGCGCTATGGAGATTTGCGCTCTGGCGCGGTCGTCGGTTCGTTGCGCGGCACCGTATCTGAGTTTGGGCATAAAGGTGTTTGGTGGTCTGGCCGTCCGTTCATCT
>JBGCFK010000516.1:0-4586 GCA_045106875.1 Paracoccaceae bacterium
AGCGACCATGCGGGCAATGCAGCGTCATCGGCCTTGGCCATTGGCGCACGGTAGAACACCGCCACCGCCGTCATTGCAATGACACCATAAGCCGACGCGGTGACAAAGGCCGTATGCCATCCCAGATTGGCCGAAAGCCACTCGTGCCCAACCTGACCGATGGCAATTCCCAGGGGCCAGGTCATCACCAGAATGCTGAGTGCAGTGGCGATCTCCCTGCCCGAGAACCAGTCCGCCACCATCTTTGTGAAGTAGATCGTCGAAAAAACGAACCCGGCTCCGCAGAACAGGCGACCCACAGCGATCTGATTGTAGCCATCTGCCAAAGCTGCGATGAATCCGCCCAGGCTCAGCAATCCCAACCCGAACGCGACCAGCATCCGGTCAGAGGCGTATCGCCCCAGCATCCCGGCAGGAATGGCCAACACCAGACCAGGCAACATGAACAGCCCGATCAACGTGCCAATCTGAGTATAGTTCAGCGCAAAATCGAGGATCAGGTATTCGCTGGTGGAAGCAAGCGTCTGGAACTGAAGCCCCAGCGCAAGTCTGGCCGAAGCCATGAGGATCAACATCCGCCAGCGCATTGATAGGCCCCCGAGGCACCAGCCTCTCGATCATTGCGGCGACGCTGACAGTAAACCCGTCAAGGTGCAAGGAGTTGGCGCATTGACCTAAAGGCGGGGTGGGGTGAGCTGCGCGCTCACCCTGCTGTCGGTATCAGAACAGGCCTTCGATCAGGCCTTCCTCGTTCAGCATGATCGACTCCGCTGCCGGAACCCTTGGCAGGCCCGGCATCGTCATGATCTCACCGCATATGGCAACGACAAAGCCTGCGCCCGCGCTGAGCCGGACTTCACGCACCGGAATATCAAACCCTGTCGGCGCGCCGCGCTCGGTCGGATCGGTCGTGAACGTGTACTGGGTCTTGGCCATGCAAACCGGCAGATTGCCATAACCCTGATCCTCCCAGCTTTTGAGCTGATCCAGAATCTTCTTGTCCATCACCGCACCATCGGCACGATAGATTTCCTTGCAGATCGTGTTGATCTTGTCGGAAAGGCTCATCGCATCCGGGTAGAGTGGCTTGTAGGCTGCCTTGCCGCTGTCGATCAGTTCGACCACTTTGTGCGCCAGATCCTTGATGCCTTCCGAGCCCTTGGCCCAGTGCTGGCACAGAACCGCCTCCGCTCCGATCGAGGCCACATAGTCCTTGACCGCCTGAATCTCGGCATCCGCGTCCGTGACAAAGTGATTGATCGCGACCACTGCGGGCACATCGTATTTCAGCATGTTCTCGACATGGCGACCAAGGTTGGCGCAGCCGTTCTTCACGGCATCCACGTTTTCGCTTCCCAGATCGGCCCGCGCGACGCCGCCATTCATCTTCAGCGCACGCACGGTGGCAACGATGACGCCGGCCTTTGGCGAAAGACCTGCCTTCCGGCACTTGATGTTCATGAACTTCTCGGCACCAAGATCCGCTCCGAAGCCCGCTTCCGTGACCACATAATCAGCCAGCTTCAGCGCAGTCTTGGTGGCAACAACCGAATTGCAACCGTGCGCAATGTTCGCGAACGGGCCACCGTGGACAAAGGCCGGGTTGTTTTCCAGGGTCTGCACAAGGTTCGGCTGCACCGCATCCTTCAGCAGCACCGCCATGGCGCCTGCAGCCTTGATGTCGCGGCAGAATACCGGAGAGCGGTCCCGGCGGTAGGCTACGATCATGTCACCCAGACGCGTCTCCAGATCGGCCAGATCGTTGGCCAGACACAGGATTGCCATGACCTCCGAGGCAACCGTGATGTCGAAGCCCATCTCGCGGGTGAAACCGTTCGAGACGCCGCCCAGCGGCCCGGCAATCTGCCGAAGGGCCCTGTCGTTCATGTCGAGCACGCGGCGCCATGCGACGCGGCGGGTGTCGATTTCCAGAGAGTTGCCCCAGTAGATGTGGTTGTCGATCATCGCCGACAGCAAGTTGTGCGCCGACGTGATCGCGTGGAAGTCGCCGGTGAAGTGAAGGTTCATCTCCTCCATCGGCACGACCTGCGCATAACCGCCGCCAGCGGCCCCGCCCTTCATCCCGAAGTTCGGGCCAAGCGAGGCCTCGCGGATGCAGATCATCGCGTTCTTGCCGATCGCGTTCAGACCATCACCCAGACCGACCGTTGTGGTGGTCTTGCCTTCGCCCGCAGGCGTCGGATTGATGGCTGTCACGAGGATCAGGTTACCGTCCTCACGGCTCGCCTGCGCCTTGATGAACTCTGCCGACAGCTTGGCCTTGTCATGGCCATAGGGCAGTAGATGCTCGGACGGAATGCCAAGGCCCGCGCCGATTTCCATGATGGGCTTCTTGTTCGCCGCGCGGGCGATTTCGATATCCGTGGCCATTCGTTTTCTCCCTATGCGCCCAGCTTTGTGCCGGTACTGATCCCTGCCGAGGCCGCCCATTCCGAGGCCGCCATCTTGTCACCGCCCTTCGGCCTGACGCGCTTTATCAGCACCGAGCCGCCCTGTGCCGCAACACATACGCCATCTTCCGATACAGAGACGACCTCTCCCGGGGTGCCAACAGCGTCTGACCTGCGGGAATCGTAGATCTGGACTTCTTCGCCTTGCAGCAAAGTCCATGCGCCGGGGGCCGGATTGGTGCCCCGGATCAGGTTGTAGACATCAGCCGAGGGGCGACGCCAATTGATCTCGGCGTCCTTCTTCTTGCACCAGCTTTCATAGGTGGCCTTGCTTTCGTCCTGCACCATCCGGGGTGGATTGCCGGACCGGAAAAGGTCGCAGACTTCCAGAACCGAGTCGATTGCAGCGGGATAGATCTTCTTGAAATAGAGATCGATGACCGTGTCATCCGGCCCGATCTCGCATTCCCATTGCAGCAGAACCTCACCCTCGTCGAGGCCGTCGGTGGGATAGAACCAGCTGTAGCCCGATTTGGTCGAGCCCCAGATAATAGGCCAATTGACCGCCGATGGACCGCGATGAAGCGGCAGGAGCGACGGGTGGAAACAGATCGAGCCCATCTTCGGCGTGTCGCGCGCAGCCTCGGGCACGAACACGATCACATAGGCCATGACCATCAGGTCAGCTTCATGCGCGGCAAGCTGGTCAAGAACGTCCTGATCCTTGAAGTTCGCAGGCTGGTGGACCGGAAGACCCTTCTCCAGCGCCAGTTCCTTGATCGGGTCGAGCGGCTTGCCCTCCTTGTCGGGCGCACAATAGACGGCGACGACCTCGTCGGTGCCTGCATCCAGAATTTTTGCCAGCGCGTCCTTGCCAAAGGCTTGCTGGCCCATAACGATCAGTTTCATAGGTTCCTCCCCGGTGTTCCGGTTATCTTGTCCATTGAATGAATGCGCCGCCGGCCTCTGAGGCGGGTGTGACTGAGCCCGCTCTTGATGGCGATCTGGCGACAAAGCCTGCTGCCGATCCGTCCGGCAAAGCCGGTTGAGCAGCGTCCGGCAGCGCGTCGGGTCTGACCACATCGATCCGGTGCTCTGCGAAGCTGACCGAGATACCGCCGTCTCGCTGCGTGACCTCTCCGTCGAAAAGAGCCGACAGAAACGGGGCGTGGCGTTCTGGCGCGGAGTCCGAAAGCACGATGGCCTCAATCTCTTCTGCGCCATTCGCATGGCTCTGGTATTCGGGCTTCCAGAACCGGTCTTCCGCCTTGTTGTCACAGACGTAGAAAAGCACGTCGATGTCGGGATGGGTCACGAAGCCAAGCTCGAACCTGACCGTCGCCTCGGATCCATCGGGCAGCACAGCCTGTCGTTCAAAGTTGAACTGGTCGTAGACGTCCAGACCCTTTGCCTTCCAGGCCGCCAGATCCGCCGCTGTGTCATCGGTGCGGAAGATGATCAGGCTCATCCCCTCACGCCGCTTCAGAAAGTCGTGGCTGAACTGCCCGAATCCCATGAAGCCGGGGCTGTGCGGAAGCATGGTCTGAGGTCGGTCAACCTCGAGCAACTCGATGAAGTTACGCCCCAGCCCCACGCCTGTGCCAAACTGCAGCAGCCGATTGGACGTCCCCATATGGTCCTGATGATAGGCACGCGGCGTCAGCGTGAAGCCCAACGCCTCGTACTGCGCGGCGAGCCTGTCAAGGTTCCGCGTCGCGATCCCGATATGATCGATCCCCCGTCCGGTCGTCAAAGCGTTCCCCTCTCCGCTCTCCGTAGGGTGGGCTTCAGCCCACCTCTGTTACGCCGCCAGACCAGCAGCTGGACTGTCCGAAATGTGGCAGGCCTCGTCGTCGCTGGACCAATACCCGCCACGGGAATCGCAAGCCAGCGCATCCTCGCTTGGTCCGAAACCCGGCACCCAGACGATCGCCAGAAGCAGCAGGCAAAGCGCGGCGATAGATACCGCCATTACCCACCAGCCTGCCGTTTCGTCACTCATGGTTCCGACCTCAATATCCCGCTGAGCGGAGCAACCTTAGAACCGCAATCAGCACCATAGACCCGCAGATTACGTAGCCAAACCGCCCGAATCTCAGGAGCCGCAAGCGTTACTCCGCGGCCTTCGGCAACTCGCCGACAGCGCCCGATGCATAGATCGACGCCACCTCGTCA
>JBGCFK010000517.1:0-3219 GCA_045106875.1 Paracoccaceae bacterium
CAGCCAATCGGGGATGTTGTTGTGCAGCGGACAATGGGACTGGCAGAACGGCACACCGCATTGCGAGCACCGGGCGGCCTGCTCGGCTGCCTTCTCGGTCGCATATTCCTGGTAGATCTCGTCAAAGTCCTGACGCCGCGCAGCGACGTCGCGCTTGTCCGGCATCGCGCGGTCCACATCGACAAACTGCAGCATCTTGTGTGCCATGTTATTCCGCCCCGACATATCTTGTTTAAAGCCAGCCTACCGGAGCTTTGAGTCACATGCTCCGGGCGGCAGCGTTTACGCGATTGTCGAGCCGAAGAAAAGGAAAGAATAGTCATATAGGTCAATAATACTGCCTTATAATCTGCTTGCTCCAGCCTCACGCGCCAAAAACGCTCTCAATTCTGGTCAAAATTCTGCAGCATTGTAGGCGGCTCGGTGCGCGTGAAGGCAATTCGAACTGATGCTAAAGCCAAGCATGCATTATATGTAAGCATTGCTGACATAAATTCGCGGTGGCATCCACCAAGCCAGTAACGTTACGAAGGCGCGCCAGAAACCTAACGGAGGCGGCGTGGAGCTTCTAGACATCATTGCATTGGCCCTGATCCAGGGCATCACCGAGTTCCTGCCGATCTCGTCCTCTGGACACCTTGCGCTCTGGCCCCTGCTGACTGGCCGACCGGATCAAGGTGTGACGATGGACGTGGCCGTTCATCTCGGCACGTTGGTCGCCGTTTGCCTGTTCTTTCGCAAGGAGGTAGGTCAGATTTTTGCCGGCCTTGGCAATCTTGCGCGTGGCAAGATACTGACACCCGAGAGTTATCTGGTGATGCTGCTTGCCATCGCGACGATCCCCGCAGTGATCTTTGGACTTGGTCTGAAGCTCGCTGGCGTGATGGACCAGTTGCGCACGGTCGAGGTCATCGGCTGGGCAACATTGCTGGGCGGCTTGTTGCTGGGCTGGACGGATCGCCTGCCCGAGCGGCGCAAGAAGGCCGAGTACTGGACCATGAAGGATGCGGCGCTGCTTGGGCTGGCCCAGGCGGTTGCTTTGATCCCCGGAACGTCACGTTCGGGCATTACGATGACGATGGCGCGCTATCTCGGCTTCACACGGGTCGCTGCAGCCCGCGTCGCCCTGCTCATGGCGATCCCGGTGATCCTGGCTGCCGGCACCGTCGAGACTGCGGGCGTGATCAAGGACGGCAATCTCGTATTGGGAGCGGAACTCCTGCTGGGCGCGGCGCTTTCCTGTGTTGCGGCGCTTGTGGCGCTCAAGGTCATGTTGGCGATGTTTGCGTCAACGTGGACCATGTTGCCGTTTGTCGTCTACCGACTGGTATTGGGCGTCGTGTTGCTCTGGATCGCTTATGCATGACTGCGGTTGCAGGGTGCGGCTGGCAGGCCATTCGACTGACCGTACCCTAGTCGACGGCTGGTGATCGATTGGTTGAAGGCGCTCTTTCGCCAAGGGCGAGCGATGGTCTCAATTACCGATTTCGATCACTGAGTGGATGAAATTACCCAGTAGTTGAGGTTGGGTTGGTCCCAAGAAAGTTTGTTCAAATTTGGAATGCAAAACGTCATTTATGGGCGCTGGACGCATTCTCCCCAAAACCGCCATTTGAAAATTCCCCAGTCGTCAGCGGGTCTGGTGATTTCTGAACCACCAATACTCGGAAATTGTAGGGATAGAAAGAAACAGGTTTTCTCCCTGGTGTCTAGGCGTCCCGCCAGGCGACCAGCGCGCTCGCCGGAGCGGCGCAGGGTGAGCAGGAACACAAGGATCTCGAAGGGGGTGACGCCATAGCGAAATGCCGCCCGCATCAATGGGCTCGTGGCGATCGCAGTGAGGAGCCCGCCGATCATCGCTGCCCCCGCTTCCAGTCGTCGAGGCGCGCGTAGATCGTGACTGCGATGCCCCCGAGCGCGATGGCGATGAACACCCAGCGCAGCGTGTCGAGATACGGGATCAGCGGCTGGACCGCTGCCTGCGTCTCGGCCGCCGCCTCTCGCATTACTTCGACGCCAGCAGCATCGACATTGGCGACACCAGCCGCGCCCCAGTCTGTTGTGGCCTGGCTCTTCGCCAGAGGCATCTACGCCGGCGGCACTGGTGTGAACACGGACGCGAGCATCGGCCAATGCAGGCCCCAAGTCTGTTTCGGCGGGCGGTGGGGACGCCGCGGGTGTTGAGGGCCCGGGCGATGTCGCGGAGCGAGGTGATGCCGGTGGCGCGGATGGCCTCGATCACGGGCAGGACGCTGGCGGCGAAGCGGTCGGCGTCCGCAATCTGGACCTGTCGACCCAATGCGGGAGCCTCCGGCGCGTTTGTGGGATTGCCGGGGGGTGTTCCGTCCCGTTTGCGCTGGGCCAGGGCGGCACGGGTGCGCTCGGCGATCAGGCGGCGCTCCTTTTCGGCGAGAGCCGCATAGAGGTGCAGCATGAAGGGATCGGCGTCGGCGCCGAGCTCAGCTACCCAGAATGGGACGCGCTGGGCCATGAGCCTGGAGATGAAGGCGACGTCACGCGAGAGCCGGTCGAGCTTGGCCACGATCACCGGACAGCGGGCGCGGCGGGCAGTGTCGAGCGCCTCGCGCAGGACTGGGCGCCTCGCAATCGCGTCCCTTGCCGCTCTCGGTCTCGACATGCTCGGCCAGGAGCGAAATCCCCTCGGCCTCGGCGAAGCGAGCAATGGCGGTGCGCTGGGCCTCGATGCCGAGCCCGGATGACCTCTACTCAACACATATAGGCCCAGCAAGCTGACAACGCCGGTTGAACGCATGTGTGGGGCGCTGAAAGACCGGCGCAGGATCGCAACCCGCTACGACCGTTGCGCCCATACTTTCATGTTGGCGACCTGCATCGCATCAACGGTCAAATTTTTTATGAGTCCTGAGCCTAGCCCGTTACGAGAGCGAGTTCCGGCGCAGTCCGGCAGGATCGTCGGGCAAGGTCAAGCTGGCGGAAAGCCTGCTCGCAGAACAGCAGATACGGCCGAGGCAAGGACATCTTCATTTTGATAAGACGCCAACGCAGGATGTCATAAATGCGAACAAGTAAAGAATATAAAATGAACATACCATGATTATGACTGTCATGTATTCTTGGACGGTCCTGCGCGGAATAGCCACTAGTGCGCTTTGGCAATCGCCTTGACAATCCTCTGAAATCCCGACTACGTCTGGTCCTGGGCAGGTGGCCGAGTGGTCGAAGGCGCTCCCCTGCTAA
>JBGCFK010000518.1:0-15350 GCA_045106875.1 Paracoccaceae bacterium
AAGGGCGTCCGCTCCGTAGCTTCCCATGGCCAGGTGGAGCTCGCGACTCCACTGCCAGTTGGGGCTTTGGGTTTGGGTGAGCCCGTGTAGGCCCGCAAGGGCCTCGGGCGACTGCATGCGCGCAAGGCCGTAGAGCGCGGCTGCATAGATCTCAAGCGCCTGTCGGCCCGGGCCCTTTGGCATGATGCCAGCAAGACGCAGCCCCTCGTCGCTCCGGCTGATATGCATCCAGAAACGGTCTCGTTCGATGGCCGCCAGCGTTGCGATATCATCTGCGGAGAGGTTGCCGCTGGCCGTGAAGGCGGGCGGCAATGCGGTGGCCAACTCGTCCATTGCATTTTCAAGCTCTGGTGGGCTGGCGGGCGGTGTCGCGATCAGGTGGACGAGTTGATATTCCAGATCGACCCGTCCGGCAGGCAGCTGCTGCAGCGCGCTCAATGATGCTTCGACTGCAACAACCCAATCGCCGCTGGGCCCACCAAGGCCGACAGGGCAGGGATCATTCCGATGCTCGATGCCGGCACGGGTCAGTGCCCCCAGAATCCGGGCTTGCTCATCCAAACTGCGCGCCGTGCAACGTTCGAGCCGGGTGCCGCCGCCTGCATCCTTGTACGCAGAGAAAGCGAAGGGCGCGACCACCAGCGGCGGGATGTTCAGCTGCAGTACGACGGCAGGACCATCTCCTGCACGGGCCAACAGCTTTTCTGTCAGAGCGTCCCTTGCCGCTTTGTCTGGAACCCCGCCCTCGACATAAACCTGTCCGGGTTCGATGACGACATAGGCGTCCTGCAACTGTCCTGCGGCCAGTGTGGCGACCGGGATCTCGGGACCCCAGCCACGTTGCGGGATTGCGGCCTGAACCCCGGTGAGGTCCTGGATATTGAGGTCTGGCGCATCTTTGGCCAATTGCGTGTTCAACTGTGCGCGCATGGTTCTGCTGGCGGTCTGGCCGGTGAGCGTAAGCCCGTTGGCGTCCCGGTGCAGTTCCACTCTCACCGGGTCGCGCTGTTCAGGCGGGGCAATTGTTGCGGTCGAGTAGTTGGTGATCCGTGCCAGCGGTGCTGTCGCGCGCGCCGATTCCAGCGCCAGTTCCTGAGTGAAAAGATCCGGTGCGTGCCCGTTCAGCTGTATCTTGAGCCCATCTGCATCTATGCGCGCCCAGTTCATGTTCAGCGCGTCAAGTGCGTTGCCAATCCGCTGCACCTGCATCTGTTCATAGGCGCGCGCACCTCGACGGCCCAGGTCCCAGGCGGCACCCGCTATCATAAGCACAATCGCAAAGAACAAGCCGAACCGATACACGCGCTTCCTCTCATCCGTTCTCACCCGGCGCACGGTTTGCAACAGGGGGGGGCGAGACGCAAGCTCTGGCTGGTCTCGTATCCTGTCACGTGGCACTAGGGCGTTTCGGGTCAGACCGGATATCTCACCTAACGGTGCTCGCGTTCGAGCATGGCGAGATGCTGCGAACATCCGGTTCGGGTTTATCCCGGACCGCATTTGGGCTGAAGCAAGGGAGGGAGCATGATCCCAAAACCAAATGTCACGGATCCGGGGCGCGTCATTGCCCATAGGGGGGCTAGCCAGACGGCACCCGAGAACACGCTTGCGGCCTTTCGCGCAGCGGCGGCGCAGGGTGCGTGGTGGGCCGAGTTTGATGTCTCGTTGCTGGGTGACGGGACGCCCGTGGTCCATCACGATGCGACATTGGACAGGTGTACATCTGCGCGTGGGCCGTTGACCGGCATCACCGCCGTGGATCTGCCAGGCATCAGCGCGGGTGTGCGCCACGGGCCTGCATTCGCAGCCGAGCCATTGCCGACGCTGGGTGAGGTTCTGGATCTGTTGGAAGAGCTGGATTTCTACGCAAATCTGGAATTGAAGCCCCATGACGGCGAAGTGGGCGCTCTAAGCGCGGCTGTGATTGGTGAACTGAGCAGGCGTGCCTGGACGCAGGATCGTATCATCACGTCCAGCTTTGGGTTGGCCGAGTTAAGCGCATTCCGTGCGTCGCTGCCGGACGTGCCGGTTGCGGTTCTCTACGATCGCCCTCCCAATGACTGGCGACAGGTGCTGGATGAGCTCAATGCAGCTGCACTGCATCTGAAGTTTACGTATCTCACAGAGAGCCTGCTGCGCGAGGCAAGTAGCTTTGGGATCGACGTGCGCGTGTTCACTGTCAACAAACCCGGATTGATGGAGCCGTTTCGGGATCGTGGCCTGACCAGTGTGATCACTGATCATCCGCCGCTCTTTCTTGATTCCCCGGAGTGGGCCCGCTGGGCCAAAAGCTGACGCCGGCTAGGCGATGCTATCCCATGTGTTCAGTCCCAGATAGACGATCGTTGTCAGAGCAAGCGCGACCCCGAAGGGCGACGTGACCTTCAGGATTTTCTTGCCTTTCTGGTCCAGAGACGTGAGCCCCGTGCGCCCACGCGAAAATCCCCATGCGACCAAAAAAAGCACGGACACCAACATCATGATGACCGTAAACAGGATAAGTGTGGAAAACGCATCGGACAAATCGATAAACGGCACCAGAACCGCCAGCAGCTTCACATCACCTGCGCCAAACGTGCCGGGCGCCACCGAGTCCATGACAGACCAAAGCACGAAGAACAGCACCAAGGTGACCGCCCCGGCTGCAAGGCCCCAGAGAAAGCGCTCCAACGGCATGCCCCAAAGCCCCGTCACCACATAGATCGCCAGCACCGCAAGCGGGATCCAGTTTGGGATCTTGAGGTATTTTATGTCGCTCCAAGCGGCAAAGATCATGAGCGGCAGCATGGCCGCACAAGCCACCCAAAGAGCCGGCGTTGAGAGCATGCGCTAGTTCTCGACCACGGCTTCCAGCGCGGCGAGCCTGTCTGCGGCTGCGCTGTAGTGTTGTGGATGCGTGTCGATTGCTGCAGCGAACAGCCCCTTGGCAACGTTCTTGTCACCCTTGCGCAGCGCGATCAGGCCAAGATTGTTCAGGATTGTCGCCTTCTCCTTCTCGGTCATCGGGATCACGGGCAGCTGGTAATTGCCTTGCAGACCCCGACTGATGGCCAGGTTGTTCTTTGCGCTGAACAGACGGCTGTTATAGGTCAGCGCGCGTTCGAAAGTGCCTTGTGCGCGTGTAAGGTCTCCGCGTGACATCAGGCTGACGCCCCAGTTGTTCAGCACGGATGCAGGGTTGGTCGTAAGCGACTCTGCGGTGGCATAGGCCGTGTCCGCCGCGGACCAGTTCTGCTTCTGGTCTGCAAGCAGGGCTTCGACCATATAGCGCCGCGGTGTGTTCAGGCCTGCCGGGACGGTGGCCACCAGACGCTCGACCTCGTCCCAGTTTTGCAGATGCGCTGCGACCATGGCGTATTCCAGCTTGTCAGTTGGCTTGTCCTGCCCAAGTGCTATCATTTCCTGGTAGATGCGGCTTGCCTCAGGATACCGCTTGGCCCGCGTCAGAGACTTGGCGAGGCCACGGCGAAAGTCCTCCCTGCCAGGTTCGTTGGCCAATGCAGCCTCGAAGTAGATCACGGACTCGTTCGGATCACCTGCTGTCAGCAGCAGATCATTGATCTGCGCCGCGTCGATGACATTGCTGCCCAGTGGATCTTTCTTGGCCGCAATTCCGCCCTCGCAGGCTGCCAGCCCGATGACCGTGATTACCGCGAGGAATTTTCCTGCCCTGCCCGTCATCCGTCCTGCTCCGTTCCGGTTGGGGTCCCGAGAATGTACTCGCCAGTCCCCCGTCTTTGCAATGGTACCGGGTTTGGCGCCAATGCAATGCCTTCGTTTTCTACGCGCAGAATGGCGATGTCGGTCAGCCCGATGTTCTGCTCGGCGACACTGCTCGTCGCGCTGGACAACGCGTAGGCCGCCTGAAACGCCCGCTTCGCCGCGTGATACTCGCCCAATCGATAAAGTGCGACACCGAGGTTGTTCTGAGCTGTCACCGAGTTTGGCTCGAGGTTTGCCGCGCGTTCAAAGAACCGCTGGGCGTCACGCAAGAGGCCAAGCTTCTCAGAAGCAAGCCCTGCGCCGTTCAAAGCGGCAGCCGACAGACCTTCGCTCTGGATTGAACGAATGAATGCATCCTGTGCCAGATCAGGCTGGTTCGATCTCAGAAGCTGCCGCCCCATGTTGATATATGTTCCGCTGCCTTGGGTCGGGGGCAATTGAGGCGCTGGGTCCAGCTTCGCAAGGGCACTCTGCGGCAGGAACTCACAACCACCCAGCAGCAGTGCCAGAGCGGCCGCCCCCAAACCGGTCGCCATGCAACGCTTCATCCGGCGAACCGGGCAAGCGAGCGAATGATCTGGATGAAAGACGGGCCAACCAGGATCAGGATCAGTGGTGGCACAGTGAACATCATTGTTCCCAATGTCAGCTTGGTGGGCAACACGTTCGCCTTTTCCTCAGCACGCATAAGGCGCTTGTCGCGCATCTCCGAGGCATAGACCCTCAGCGCCTGGCTGACCGAGGTACCGAACTGCGAGGATTGGATCAGCACGGTGACGAAACTCGAGATATCGTTCACTGCGCAACGCTCGGCAAAATCCCGCAATACGGTCGAGCGGTCCTTACCGGCGCGGAATTCGTAAGTCACGATCTCCAGCTCTTCGGCGAGCGGGCTGGAGCTTTGCTTCATCTCCTGACCGACACGCGCCATGGCCTGATCCAGTGACTGGCCGCCTTCGATACAGACCAGCATCATGTCCATCGCGTCCGGGAACGTGTTCTGAATATCTTCGCGGCGTTGTTCGATCTGCCGTTTGACCCAGTAAACCGGTAGAAAATATCCGAACAAGCCCAGGATTGTTGAAATCAGAATCGAGAAGACGAGGTCGGGTTCGACCGGGATCACGAAGGTCATGATCAAGCCGAAGCTCAGCAGCCCCAGTCCCAGAGCGGCCTTGGCGAAGAAGTAGACCCTTACTGCGGACGGATCCTTGTATCCGGCTGAACGCAACTCCTTGCGCGTGTCGCTGAGTTCCTTGGCGTCGCTTGGTTCCAGAAGCGGCGCCAGACCTTGCAGGTTGCCGCTGTCAGTGCCGGTCTGGCGAAGATTTACAAGCTCGCCTTCAAATCGCTCCTCGCGGAATGAGAACCGGTCGAGCGGGTCTTTCTGTTTGCGCAGCACGACCGGCAGCGCGACCAGTGCAATCAGGATACCGATGGCGGCGATGGCGTAGAAAGGACCCGCCGGGCCATAACTTGCCTCGAGCCCTCCCCAGAGCTCGCCAATTATACCACCAATGGCCGATTGGTCCGGGGCAGCGGTTTGGAGAGGAGTGAACATGCTACAGCGTGCCTCAGACCTTGATGTCCACGAGAATGCGCATGAAGATAACATTCACCACAAGCAAAACAAACGTGATGATCGCACCAGGCAGGAACAGTTCGTGGTCTGCGACGCGGTCGTAATATTGCGGTTCGACCACCTGAACCAGCAAGAGTGCGACCAGTGGAAAAATCGAGAGGAACCAGCCCGACCAGCGCGCTTCTGCCGTGATCGCCTTGACCTTGCGGAACAGTTTGAACCTTGCACGGATCACCTTGGCGAGTCCGTCCAGAATCTCGGCCAGATTGCCGCCGGATGTCGATTGAATATTCACGGCGATGGAGAAAAAGCGCAGATCATGTACGGGCACACGCTCGGACATGCGCTGCAAGGCGTCTGTAACGGTCATCCCATAGGTCGCTTCGTCTGCGATCAGGCCAAATTCGGTGCCCAGAGGATCTGGCATTTCGCGGGCGACAATAGCGATGGCTGCGTTGATCGGGTGACCTACGCGGAGCGACCGGACCATCAGATCCAATGCATCCGGCAATTGTTCCTCGAACAGGGAAATCCGCGCCCGTGCCTTGTTTCGAAGCCATAGGAAAACGGTTGCGTAGCCTGCCGTAACCGCAACGATCACGCGGATGACAAGCTCGGCACCGGTGAAGAGCGTGAGCATGAAGTAGGTGACGATGCAGGTCAGCGAGATGACCAGGATCAGTGTATGTGGCGCGATCACGATGTTGGCGTGCCGAGCCTTTTCCAAGAGATTCCCGATGAGTGGAAGCGACGCGGACTTCTGAGCCTTCTCGCGTTCGTTCCGCAGGATCGACAGTACTTCTTCGGTGTCACGACCGTCCTGAAGAAGCGACAGGCGCCGGTTGACGCGCTTCTCCTGCCGAATTTGTTTCCCGAACGCCAGGAAGTACAGCCCACCAAGCATCAGGTAGACGCTGATGAAGATCAGGCCATAGATGATCGGCTGGAACATTTACTCCACTCTCCCTACCATTGCCGTTCGAGCGTCATCACAGGTCCGGGCGGAACAAGCTGCTTGGCAGCTCGTAACCCCAGGATTTGAACCGGTCCGCGAACTGTGAGCGGATTCCTGTGGCGACGAAACGGCCACGGATCTTGCCACCGCCCTCAGTGCCGTTGCGTTCGAACTTGAAGATTTCCTGCATGATGACGACGTCGCCTTCCATGCCGACGACCTCCTGGATTGACGTCATACGCCGGGTTCCGTCGGTCATGCGGCTCACTTGTACGATCAAGTTGATCGCGGATGAGATGTTGGTGCGCAGCGCGTTCAGCGGCAACTCGATCCCGGACATCCCGATCATGTTCTCGAGGCGCGAAAGAGCATCGCGCGCGCTGTTGGCGTGTAGTGTGGTCATCGAGCCTTCGTGACCGGTGTTCATTGCCTGCAGCATGTCGATAACTTCCTCGCCGCGGGTCTCTCCGACGATGATCCGGTCGGGGCGCATACGCAGGGCGTTCTTCAACAGGTCGCGCTGGGTGACTGCGCCCGATCCCTCGATGTTGGCTGGGCGCGATTCCATCCGGCCCACATGCTGCTGCTGCAACTGAAGCTCGGCTGTATCCTCGATGGTGACGATGCGCTCTTCCTCGGGGATAAAGCTCGTTAGCGCGTTGAGGTTGGTTGTCTTTCCCGACCCGGTTCCGCCCGAGACAAGGATATTCAGTTTGCAGCGCACTGCTGCGTGCATGTAGAGCGCCATTTCTTCCGAGAACACACCACGTTCGATCAGGCTGTCCACGGTGAAGGGTATCTTGGAGAATTTACGGATGGACAGCAGCGGTCCGTCAACGGCACATGGCGGCACCAGCGCGTTGACACGGCTGCCATCGGCAAGGCGGGCATCGACCCAAGGCTGGCTTTCATCGACCCGGCGTCCCACTGCGCTGACGATCTTGTTGATCACCCGCATAAGATGAGCTTCGTCCTTGAACTGGACCTCGGTGCGCTCCAGTTTGCCGTGACGTTCGATGTAACAGTTCTCGTGCGTGTTCACGAGGATATCAGTGATCAGATCGTCTTTCAGCAAAGGTTCCAGCGGGCCAAGACCGGTGACCTCATCAACCAGTTCGTCACATAGTTTCTCGAGTTCGATGCGGGAAAGCACCAGATCACTCGAGTGCAACTCTTCGCGCACCACGACCATGATCTCGGCCTTCAGCTCGTTCGGCGAGACCTTGTCGATAGCCGAGAGGTTCAGCTCTTCGAGCAGGCGCTTGTGCAAATCCACCCGAAGGGCAAGCAGCCGTCGCCTCCGCCGTGCCTCGCCCTCTTGCTCTGGTGTCAGCAACTGCCGTGTGAAGTCTGAAGCAAGGCGCGACAGTGTCGTGTCTGATTCCGTAGGAACAGGACGATCATCCGGGCGCGCCATCAGCTCGCGGCGTGGAATCGCCTCGGTTGATGAACTTGATGTTCCATGGCCATCCGGCGGAACCGGCTGTGGATCATTTGGCCCTGGCTGGTTTTCTCGTATCTTACGAAACATAACTCGATCCTCTTGCCGTCACGATCAGGCCTGTGCCCGCGCAACTGCGTTTTCGGGCTGCATTTCCAGTACAGCCTTGGCAACCTTTAATATTTCCTTGCGCAGGCCGTTCGACTTGGCGGCCTCGGCAAGCGGCACACCCTGATCGCATGCGTTCGTCACATACCGACCGCCATCAGGCAACATAACGGAAAACTCCAGACCCAGACTGTCGGCTACCCTGCGCACCCGCGCCTTCCCACTGAGATCGGTAATGCCGGGCGCGCGGTTGAGCACAAACTTGATCTTGTCCAGCGCCATGTCCTCAGACTTGAGCGTCCGCAAAAACCGGAACATGTTCTGGGCGGATCGCATATCCACTTCCATTAGTGCATAAAATACGTCTGAAGCGCTGTAGACTTGTTCGGACCAGTTCATCAGCGATTGCGGCATATCGATTATTATATAGTCGAATGCTTCACGTGCGAGTTTGATGATTGCACTGATGTCGCCAGGAGAGACGATATCCAATGGCAACGCATCGCGTGGCGCGGTCAGAACATGCAATTTGTCATTGTAGCTGGACAGAGCCTGAGTAAGTCCAGTTTGATCAAGCGAGGCCGCCTCAGACACCAGTTCATACACGGCTTCGCGGCGCGGCACATCAAGATACGTGGCGATCGAGCCGTATTGGAAGTTGAAATCCAGGAGCGCGATCTTCTTGCCTTTTTTGCGCGTTAAAAGCGCCATTTCCCATGCAAGGTTTACGGCGAAAGTACTCGCGCCGACACCGCCTGCAGTCCCGTAGGCCGTCACGACCATCCCCTGGCGTATCGGAGCGGCCATGCCCGGGCCCATTGGCAAGTTCGTCTGATTTGCAGACATCCGGATACGGCTGATCGCTTCCTGCAACTCACCATCAGATGTTGGATAGGGTGTAAATTCTGCAACGCCTTCCCGCATTAACCGGTGCGTTGCACGCGAGGAGATGTCGCCGACGATCAGCAGGACGGGAAGCCCCGTATCGCGCGCGGCACGTATCAATTCGGCCGTTCCGTCAATGGCTTGCGGCGTGTCCGACGATACAGCGACGATGGCGAACGTCGCATCTTCGGCACCGTTCGCCAGAACGGTCATAGCCTCAGAATTGCGGACGTCCATCCAGTTTCCCGGTCCAAACTCCAGATCGAAATCATCAGCCAAAGCATCGACATCCGCGAACCCGTCGGCGAAGACGACGGCTTCCGTAGGTTCCGGATCAGAGGATGTTCGGAAGGAAAGGGCCATGGGATCTCAGCTGTTTGATTGGAACGGTGACATGGGCAGCTCTATTATATCACTACGGGCGCCTCGGGTTATCGGGGAAAGCGCTCGCGGATACTCCGCCGTAACGGGTGGCCGGGGCAGAGACCAGCTGTTGTGGCCTGGTTCCAGGCTGATCACTCCCCAGGCGGAAGATGACGAACCGGTAGGCCTGCGCCTGAATGCGGACATTGACTTCGGGCACAAAGTTGCCGCCGGTCTCGCCCAAGCCGCGGTAAATGTAGCTGACAGTGACCTCATCGGGTTCCAAGTCAGGGAAAGTACGCTGCATGTCCCGCACGATCAGGAGGAAGTCATCAGAATTGGCAGCGCAGGGTCCGAGATTGGCACCGTTGCAGACCCAGGGACCGCCAGGGTCGACGCAACGGCTGGAAGCGGGATTCGTTCTGGGGTCCAGACATGGAACACCAAGCTCACCCACAGGGTTCACGCGGACGTTTGTGGGAGGCACGTCCGGATGCACCGCAGGGACAACTGTTGCCGCACGTGCACCGAGTTGTGCTGCCTTGTATGCGCGCAGACTCAGGAAATAAGCGATCCCGATCTCGAAGATCACCAGAACGACGACGATCATGCAGAAGAAAACCGGAATAAAGTCCACGACGACAGCGCCGCGTTCTTCAGTACGAAATTTTCTGAATATGCTGTTCAGACGACGGATCATGGGCAAATCCCCAAGTAACGATTTGCCAGTGAACAGTCAGCGGATCCTGGCTCAGCTCCACCCAGCCAACGGACCTGTGTTTCGGCGGTCAGGAAAAGCCGGAGAGGATTCGGTGTGTTGGTACTTGTCTCGCCGTCGCTGATAATGTTGTCACTGTCGTCGGAGCTCTCGCTGAAGGCGTTGATTAAGGACAGCAATGGCAAATCGACATAGGTCGTCGCTCTTACCTGGATGATCAAATAGTCTTCGCGGAAATTGATCTGGTCGCCGGGGGTGATCGTCGTGTTGAAGATGACCGACTGACCACCCGAAAACCGCGTGCTTCCCGATTCTCCGAACCCGACGCGGTTGTCGAACATCTCTTGTGCTTCGTCCAATGTGGCCTGATAGAACACCGGCACGACCGGGGCAGGGTTCAAGCCTGTATCGTCAATTGCGGAGCGCGCAAGGAATCGCGCCACGTCGTGAGTGGCGTTGTCCAGTACCATTCGCTCACGAAGGGCCTCGCCATATTCCGCAGTGAACACCAATACGCCCAGCAGCAGCGGGATGGAGGTTACGAACTCCAACCCCGCGTTACCGCTTTCGTCCGCAGCAAATCTGCGAACAGCCCCCAAGAACCTAGAAAAGCAGACCACTGCCCACCTCTTTGCCAAGACAGGGTATTGTGCACTTTTGATAAGGCGACATTGTGTCGAACACGCCGCCCATAGGTCAACTGCGGATCAATTCACACCGCCACCGCCAGACTGATACTGATTATACACGCGATGCGCGTATTCACCATCCAATCCGGTGCCGACATAATTACGTGCAAACCCTGAAACAGTTGTTTCGGTGCGCCGATTCCGCCGCTCACGCGACTGCGTCTGCACAACAGGCTCTCGTTCACCACGCGAAGCGATCGCCTCGAGGCGGCCACGAGAGATGCCCTTCGAGGCCAAATATGACAGAACGCGCCGGGCACGGCGCAGGCCAAGCCCGCTGTTATAGCGTTCGGAGCCGACAAGATCGGTGTGCCCGATGATTGTCATCCGCACTTCGGGGTGTCGCTTGAGCCAAGCAACCTGAGTATCCAACGCGGACCGTGCCGCGCCATCGACATTCGCGCGGTCGAAAGCAAAGGTCACAACTTCATCGGTGTTCTCGATGAAATCCCGTCCCAGGTCTTTCAGGCGCTGGTTTGACAGGTTGTATGCGTCCTGTGCCGCGAAGTTGGCCTGCTGGGCGCCGCCGAAAACAGGCACATCACGGTGATAACCTGCTTCCTGGGCACAGCCCGAGAGCCCGAGAGCACCGATCATCAGCGGGACTGTGAAGAACTTTTTCATGGGACGTTCACTCCACCACATAGCCATAGTCGCCATCGAAACCTGTGCCGGTCAGACCAACGCCAGAGCCACCGAGCGTCTGTGCCCCGGCAGGACTGCCCAAAAGGAACAGTTCAGCTTCATTCGGGATGCCGATCCGGTCGGTTGGCAATGACAGATCGTCTTCACTACTGACAGGAGTCACCAAATGCACCGAGACGAAAATCATCAACTCTGTCTGGCCCCGAGTGAAGTTCGTCGAACGGAACAGGGTGCCGAGAACAGGGATATCTCCCAGCCACGGCACCTGTGTGATGGCGTCCGTGAAGTCCTCCTGAAGGAGACCTGCGATTGCAAAGGCCTGCCCGTCTCGAAGTTCGACAGTTGTGTTGGCGCGACGTGTCTGGAAGCCCACGACTTCGATGCCGCCAGTAACCGTCGATACGTTAGGATCAACCTGACTTACTTCAGCCGATACCGCGACGTTGATGAGATCATCGTCCAACACGCGAGGAAGGAAGGTGAGGTTTACGCCAACTGGCTTGAACTCGACACTGACGTCGCCATCGTCACCGACGACTGGAATTGGAACTTCCCCCCCGGCGAGGAAGCTGGCCTGGACACCAGAGAGAGAAACCAGATTTGGCTCGGATAGAGTTCGTGCAAACCCTTTGGTCTCGAGTGCGTCAATCTGCACATCCAGCAAAAAGCTGTTCGCAATCGAGATGATCGCACCAAAGCTACCGCCGAAGGCACCTGCTCCGGTTATCGTATTGATGAAGCTGTCGTCGGTTCCATCATTGTCGGTGTCCTCCGATCGAACATTGGAGCCTGAAATGCCGAAGGACCCTGTGCGGTTGGACCGGCCCAGAGCGCCTATGCTGACGCCAAGGTCCTTACCACTACCACGATTGATCTCGGCAACTTTGACTTTCAACATCACCTGCTGCGTGCCGCCGACCGTCATCATGTTCGTTACAGCGTCGCCGGCGTAAGCTTGGGCCAGTGACATCGCCTTGTCGATCTTTGCCTTGCCCGAGATGGTGCCTGACAGAATCAAACCGCCGCCAGCAGTGCGGACCTCGATGGGCTCGTTCGGGAGCAGCTCGCGCAGACGCTGCTTCATCTCGGCATGGTCGGATTCGACTTTCACCAGAACATTCGTGATCAGTTTACCGTTCTCGCCCAGCAGAGTGAGCGATGTCACGCCGCGCCGACGACCGAAGATGTAGATCGAACGGTTTGAAATCGGCTGGACGTCCGCGATATCGGGATTTGCCACCGAGACCTCGACGAACGGTATGGCGCTTTCAAGCACCACCGCGCGGTTTACGAAAACGCCGACATTGTTGGATTGCAGCCCTCGTGCCACCTTCAGCACAGACTGCGCGTCGGCAGTGACTGGCTGCAACGCCGCCAGGATTGCCATCGCAATCGGAGTGAGAAGAAGAAGAGTTCGTTTCATTTTCCATGCCATCGTCGAGTGCACTCCTGTCAAGCGCATAGCTCCATTAACCATGAAACAATAGACAATGAATTTTATAATAAATCAAGCGGTTGCCGCAGTTTTTTCGTGTAAAGCGCGAATCACGTTTGACGTTGCGTCATTCGATCCGAATTTCCTCCACCGCACCGCCCTTGCGAACCCGAACCCGCGTACTGTTATCGACGGGAGCGGGCTTTTCTTCCTCAACAACGGGCGCCAGAATTTCCGGTTGGTCTGGCAAGTCCTTCACTTGAACAGGAGCAGACTCCTCAGCCGATAATTCACTTGGGGCCGCTGCGCCTCGAAGCGTCAGCGTAAGGCGGCCGACCTGTTGCGCGAGAACGAGTTTCTGCGCTTCAGTTGGAGATACTTCCACTGTTGCCGTGCTCGCGACACGTGCCCGGTCTTGCTCGGTATTGGCGCGTTGGTCTGTCGCGATGACAAGAACATTCTGGAGAATCACGCTGGTTGTCAGTTGGCGGCTAATCGTTCTTGTCACAAGGATGTCGACACGATCGCCTGCCAGAACGTGACCGGCTACACCGCTCACGGCGTTGATTGGGATCGTAAACGCTCGCTTGCCTTCGGAGACACGCGTCGCCATGCGGGACGATTCACCGAAGCCCGTTACTTTCGATTGCAGGATCAGCTCACCTGGCTCGATCGTCCGAAGGATGGTCCGGACTTCGTTGCTTTGCTCGCCCAGCAGTTCCTGGATGGTTCGGAACGCGCCTTCCGGTACCGCCTTTGCTGGCCACTCAACCTGGCGCAAGTACCTCTTCCAGTTATTATTGGAAATCTTGTCGCCGTAGTTCAGGCGCCGCTGAGCTGCCCAGACTTTCGCAAGCTCGGGCTTCGTTGTTTGCTTGGCCAGCGCAGCACGCACTTGCGTGAGGTACTCGTTGCCAAAATACGCGGCGCCGCCCGCAAGGGCGACGCCAAGGATGATAAAAAACACCGCAATGATGCGCATCGATAGATCCTAACTACAGCATTCCTACCGCAATCTTATCACGCGATCCGCCGCGAGTCGTCATTAGTTGGTCGTTGTCGGCTGGGAATTCGGATTTGGCGGGGTGCCAATGTTGACCGAAACAGCAGTCGCCAAGTTCGAGTTGACGCTTGCGATCAACGGATTCACACCACCGTTAAAGATCGCGTATACGACAGCGATACCCAGCAGCAAGATGCCTGCGGTCAGCGCAACCCAGTCAATGGTCACTGCGCCGGACTCATCACTCAGGAATTTGGTAAACTTGTTCATGGAACCCTCCATACATTCAGTTGTTACATACAGCGTGTAGTCTACTTCCAGGCCCCGTTGCCCGAACTTCCGGGCCGCGGTTCGCAGGGGCTGGTCGTCGTTCCCGCCGCGTAGGAATTTGGTACCACCCGTCCTCACTTGCACACAAAGCTTGATTTCGAAAAATTATTCTGTGGACGCCATTTACTTCAATTTGCGAAGGATTGCGGACACAACATGTCGGGCAACCCGGTGAGTGAGGAGAGATGGGGGCAGAATGGGGCGGAAATGTGTCCAGATCGATGAGCAACCCAAAATGAAGGGCTTCAGGTTGTGTGCGATTCTGCTGATTCTCCTCGGATTCCTCGAATCACCCGTGCAGGCAGGGTTCCTTAAGAATGGTGCGCGACCGGGTCAGGACAGGCTGCAAACCGTCAAGCCTCCACGTTCTGGCACGAAGAACAGGATACGCACCCCGGCCGAGCGCCAGGAGGCTGCCAAGCCGAAGAAGAACACAGGCAAGAAAACGGGCAAGAAGCGCCGGCAGGACTATGCTTGGTTCTGGAAGCTGCACTCTGTTTCGGCGCTGCGCGGTTCACCTTCCCGCTGGTCCAAGGTCATAAAGACAATGTCGGACAGGCGGGCGCGTGGTCTGGGCGTGACATCGCGCAAGACCATTGGTGCCATCGAAATCGCCTATCGCCGCCAACTTCGTATCGCCGCAACGCGCCACGGGATCTCGGACGCTTTGCTGGCCGCGGTCATTTCTGTCGAGTCGCGCGGCAAATCCGGCGCCGTCAGTCCCAAGGGTGCTCAGGGATTGATGCAGTTGATCCCCGCCACAGCAAAACGGTTCGGAGTCACGAACGCGTTTGACACGGGCCAGAACATCAATGGCGGCGCTGCTTACCTCAGTTGGCTGCTGAAGGAGTTTCGAGGCGACCCGCTGCTCGCGCTCGCAGGGTACAATGCGGGCGAAGGCGCGGTGCGCAAACATCGCGGCGTCCCGCCATATTCTGAAACGCGCGACTATGTCGTCAAAGTCATGGACGCAGTCGCGCTGATCCAATCAAGGTGCAAGGCCCCCCTCGCCTCACCCCGGTCGCTGTGCGAATGGCGGGACGAGTTGGGCTGAGGGACTTGCCCGTGCATCCTCCGGCCACTAGGGAAAGCCTATGAAAAACGAACTGAGCATCGCGCGCCCTGACGACTGGCACCTGCACCTGCGCGACGGAGACATGATGGCAGGCATTATAGATGCCTCCGCCAACCATATCGGTCGCGCGATCATCATGCCAAACCTCGTTCCCCCTGTCGTCACGCGCGATGATGCAGTCGGTTATCGGGACAGGATTGCTGCCGTGACCCCGCCGGGAGCCTTTCAGCCACTGATGACGCTTTACCTGACGGAGACGACAGATCCCGAGGACGTGGCTGCTGCTGCGGCTGAAGGGCTCGTTCACGCAGTCAAACTCTACCCAGCCGGCGCGACGACAAACTCGGCGAGTGGTGTGACCGACTTTGACAGGGTCCAAGGCGTGCTTGAACGCATGG
>JBGCFK010000519.1:0-12726 GCA_045106875.1 Paracoccaceae bacterium
GTCCACGACACGTTATCGAGGACACTGTCGCCATATGACTGGGATCCGTTCAACATCAATCCGCTGCGCGATCTCTTGTGCGAGATGATCGACTTCGATGCAGTTTGCAACAAATGCGAGCCGCATTTGTTCATCTCGGCAACGAATGTGCAAAGCGGCAAGATCAAGGTGTTCGAGGACAATGATCTGTCCGTGGACACGATCCTTGCGTCCGCCTGCCTGCCCAGTCTGTTCCATGCGGTCGAGATCGAGGGACAGTTCTACTGGGATGGCGGCTTCATGGGCAATCCGGCGCTGTTCCCTCTGTTTTACCAATCCAGTTCGGACGATGTAATCATCGTACACGTCAATCCGATCGAGCGTCCCGAGGTACCCCTCACCGCGCCCCAGATCCAGAACCGCATCAATGAGATCTCGTTCAATTCGTCGCTGCTGCGCGAGCTGCGCAACATCGATTTCGTTCGACGGTTGATTTCCGAGGGCAAGCTGAACCCCGGTGAGATGAAGAATGTGTTGATTCACTCCATCCGCGATGACGCGACCATGGCAGAACTGAATGTGGCAACCAAACTCGCGCCGGAGCCTGCGTTGTTCGACCATCTGAAAGCACAAGGCCGTGCAACCGCTGATACTTTCCTGCGCGAGAACTGGACAAATCTGGGCACCAGATCCTCGGTCGACCTGCGGGCCATGTTCGACTGATTGCACAACGCTTCTGTCCCTGCCATTTATACGTTAAGCCATTCGTCTAGGCGCGCTCGGGGGGCAAATGTTCAACATCCTTGTTCTCTGCACTGGCAATTCCGCGCGCTCGATCCTTGGAGAAGCGATCCTGAACCGAGATGGCGCGGGCCGTGTCCGCGCCTATTCCGCAGGCTCCAATCCGACCGGCCGGGTCAACCCGGCCGCGTCTCGACTACTGGCATTGAAGGGCTTGCCTTCTGATGGATACCGCTCGAAAAGCTGGGATGAGTTTACTGCCCCTGGCGCGCCCAAGATGAAGATGATCATTACCGTGTGCGCCTCTGCCGCCGGCGAGGTATGCCCGACCTGGCCAGGCTCACCGCTCTCGGCCCATTGGGGCGTCGACGACCCTGCGACAGCGCCGCAGGACCAGATCGACTTGGCCTTCCAGATTGCCTATCATCGCTTGTCTGCACGCATAAACGCTTTCCTCGCACTGCCTTTCGAGACAATGAACGCCGACGAATTGAAACCCCGCCTTTCGGCGATTGGAGATCTGTGATGCTAAGCCGCAAACTTCTGGCAGAGGGCGTCGGAACGGCCTTCCTGCTTATGACCATCATCGGCTCTGGTATCATGGGCGACAATCTGGCCAATCAACAGCCGGGCGACACCCTGACACCGCAATCCATTATCACGGGCGCAATGCTGTTTGTGCTGATTGCGCTGATGGGCCCTGTCTCGGGCGCACATTTCAATCCCGCGGTCACCATGGTCTTCGCGTTACGCCGTGAACTGTCGCTCTCAGAGGCCTCGGCCTATGTTGTTGTGCAGGTCATCGCAGCCATCTCAGGTGTCTGGCTCGCGCATGTTATGTTTGGCGTGGATATCGGCCAGCTCTCTGCGACGCCGCGCACAGGGGTGAACCTGTGGATTGCCGAGATCATCGCGACGGCTGGCCTTATACTTGTGATCCTTGGTGGACTGCGGATCAATCCTGCCCTGATCCCTGCACTGGTCGGACTCTACATCATGTCGGCTTACTGGTTCACTGCCTCCACCAGCTTTGCAAACCCGGCGGTCACGATCGCCCGGACGCTGTCGGACAGCTTTTCAGGCATATTTCCCGGCCATGCGCCCGCTTACATAGCGGCCCAGATCTTGGGCGCCTTGCTGGGCTGGTGGCTGGCAAGCAAGCTCTATCCGGAGGACGGGAACGAGGGCGCCTGACCGTCGCGCCCACGCGACAGCACATATCTGACAATGTCAGGGTTCTCGGCAAGCCCGCAATAACGGGCGATCCGAGCGCCCTGCCCCGCAGGATCCGCCAGCAGTTCCGAATAGTCGACATCCAACCGCCTCGCCCCTTCCGGGATACCAGCTTCGATCAGCGGATAGATCACCTTGGCACCTTTGGAGCCATATTCCTCTGGCCAGTCCCTGCGCAGCCGCGACGCCTCTATCGCGTTCAAGGAACGATGCACCACAACAAACAGCGGCTCCCACGCCGCGCAGATCTCGGACAAGAAGAAACACAGCATCGGCATCTTGGCGACCGATAGCGGTGCGTCTCCCGCCCAGTTACGGATCTTTGATGTTGTGTCCGAGGCCAGGGGCAGTCGGCGCAAGCCTGCATGATCAAAGCTGTCGAGCAGAACCCCACGCAGCGCCAACGATTCGAAACTGCGCGGCGTGGATGGGTCCGCAACCCGCAGGAACGGCGCATGGGCCTCGGCGCCCAACAAGGCAACCACACCGGCGACGGCAGAAGTGCCACTGGACCAGGGTCCAAGCACCACGACCACTTTGGGTTTGTCATCGGCCATATGGCTGGACTGCCACAGGCGAGGACCGTGCTCAAGCCATGGCTTTTCTGCGCACGCCGAAGCGCGTATATCTGGGATATGGTAAAGCTAGACATCATCTCCGACCCGATCTGCCCCTGGTGTTACATCGGGAAAGCCAACCTGGATGCGGCGATCGCCGAAACCGGGATCAATCCGTTCGAAACCGAATGGCGCATCTTTCAGCTGAACCCTGACATGCCTGAGGGAGGAATGGATCGGCAGGAATATCTGCAGGCCAAGTTTGGAGGTCCAGATGGTGCCAAACAGGTCTATGACCGTGTTGCCGAGCATGCGCGCGGGTCCGGGCTGGATCTGGATTTTAATGGCATTCCTCGCACTCCAAACACGATGGATGCACACCGACTGATCCGCTGGGCGCGGACAAACGGAACGCAGGATCTTTTGGCCCAGGAACTGTTTGAACTGTACTTCGAACAAGGCGCGGATATCGGCGACCCAGACGTGCTGTTGAACGCAGCCGAGAAGATGGGAATGGAGCGCGAGATTGTCGCCAAGTTGCTGGAAGGCGATGCCGACCGGGAAACCTTGGCTGACGAGGACAAGAACGCTCGCGAGATGGGCGTCACCGGCGTCCCCTGCTTTATCGTGGACGGCAAATACGTCGTGCAAGGTGCCCAGCCGCCCGAGATGTGGGTCAAGGTTATCCGGGAAATCATCAGTGCGGCCCAGCAGGAGAACGCCGGCAAAGGCGAGGGCGCAGTACCGTGAACATGCTGATCGAAGAGCTTTCGCTGCTGGGGCAGGATCCAAAATCCTGGATCGTCGTGGCCGTGCTTGCCGTCTTCGCGCTTCATTCGGCCGTGGGGGTCTTCATGTGTCCTTACGTCAAGGGAACACTGACCTTCACTCAGCAGGAGGTCGAAACAGCACGGGCGCATCAGTTCCGGGCCAGTTGGCGTTTTGCCCTACTGATGCTGGGCGGTATTGTCCTGATGTTGGCAGGGCTCTTCATGATCGCGAACGGAGTGAAACCGTCACTGGCGCTCGCATTGCTGGTGACGGGGATCGTGCTGACGCAAACCGAGCCGCTGCGGCTTCAGTTGCGGGAACAAAAGTTTGTTGTGATTGCGGCACAGGGCGGATCGGAAGGTTCGATCATCAGCGCGCAGGACCGGATGGCGTCAAACCATCGGGTCCTCGCGTTCACCAATGCCGGGATGCTTGTCGCCGTGACTGCAACACTGCTGGCATTCTGATAGCCTTGGCCCTGTTCAGGCTGTCATTTTATCCCGGCCATGCGGTGCAGTAAAGTCGATCCCGGGTCCTGCCGGAATGATCCTGTGCGGATTTATCGTCTTATGGCTGGCGTAATAGTGATATCGGACATGATCCATGTTCACCGTTTCTGCGATACCCGGCCATTGATACAATTCCCGCGTATAGGCCCATAGGTTCGGATAATCGACCAGTCTGCGGATGTTGCATTTGAAGTGGCCAACATAGACCGGATCAAAGCGCACCAATGTCGGGAAGAGCCGCCAATCTGCCTCGGTCACCCGGTCTCCGACAAGATAGCGATGACGGGACAATCGCTCTTCCAACCAATCAAGACTGCCGAACAGCGCCGTCACCGCATTGTCATAAGCGTCTTGCGTCGTTGCGAACCCGGACCGATAAACGCCATTGTTAACAGTCTCGTATACCCGGGCATTCACCTCGTCGATCTCGCTTCGCAGATCCTTGGGGCAAAAGTCTTCGGCGCTCCCGGTCAGCCCGTCAAAGGCGGTGTTGAACATTCGGACAATCTCGGCGCTTTCATTGGACACAATCGTCCTCGTTTGCTTGTCCCAGAGCACAGGCACGGTCACGCGCGTCGTCGCGTTCGGCGCGGCCTCGACATAGACTTGGTGCAGAAAGCTCTTTCCCAGCAACAGGTCGCCGGTCGCGCCTGGGTAGTCAGCTGACAACGTCCAGCCTTTGTCCTGCATCAGCGGATGCACGACCGAAACGCTGATATGCTGCTCCAAACCCTTGAGCTGACGGAAAATCAACGCCCGATGCGCCCATGGGCAAGCATAGGAGACATAGAGATGATAGCGCCCGCTCGCCGCCTGGAACCCTCCATCGCCAGAGGGCCCCGGCGCGCCATCTGCCGTCACCCAGTTGCGAAACGTCGATTCCTCGCGTTCGAATCTGCCGCCGGTGGGCTTGGTATCGTACCATTGATCCACCCAAACGCCCTCCACCAGCAAACCCATGTCATTCTCCTGTTGTGTCCTTGGCGATCAAATGGCCGGTGAATGGCTCCAGTCGAGGGGCCGCTATTGCAAATCAGTATTGCTCGACCGGAAAGAACGTCGAACGACAGGCTTGCAATCTTCATGCTGCACCGCATATACAGCGGTCATACCAACATGAGATCACTCTCGACCGGCCCTAACGTATTGTTAAGGCGGTTCAGTGTACGTGACTGCAACCTAAAGAGAAAGAGGTGCCCGAGATGTTCGACAAATCCGCAAACCGCGAAGAAACGACCACTATCGGCAACAAGATCACTGCGCCAAAATCTGGCAGCCAAGACGCAAACCCAACGGTTGACACTGAAACGACGCAGACCACGCCGCGCCTGCCCGCATATGTCATGCACGGCTAAGGCCTCGCCGAACTACTCTACCCGAGGCGCCGGGCGCTTCGGGACGCCTTCTGAAAACACCCTCCCCATCAGATTGCACCAGAAAACAGCTTGAGAGGGCGGCTTTATGCTGCCTTCCTGGCGTCTTTGACGATGCGGGCCAGGTCACGTGAAATCGCGAATGCGCCACGGATCTTATCCTTGTCCTCGCGCCAGTCGCGGCGAATTATCAGCTTGTTGTCACGGATCTTCGCAAGACCATCCTGCGCCTGAAGGAAGCCAACCAATCCCGCAGGATCTGCAAACTTGTCCTTCCGGAACTGGATTGTTGCCCCTTTTGGCCCGGTATCCATGCGCTCGATCCCTGCCCGGCGACAAAAGCCTTTGATCCGCACAACGGCCAGCAACGTTTCGACATCCTTCGGAACCTTGCCAAAGCGGTCATGAAGTTCTGCCGCAAAGCCCTCAAGCTCGGTTTTTTTCGCCAATGAGGACAGTCGCCGGTAGAGCCCGAGCCGAACGTCCAGATCCGGCACATAATCGTCTGGGATCATAACGGGCACACCGAGGTTCAGTTGCGGCGCCCAACCATCATCTGTTTCAACCTCGGACCCGATATCGCCAGCGCGGATTCGAGCGATCGCCTCCTCCAGCATCTCCTGGTACAACTCGAACCCTACCTCGCGGATATGACCGGATTGTTCCTCGCCCAGCAGGTTTCCGGCGCCGCGTATGTCCAGATCGTGACTTGCAAGCGTGAAACCTGCCCCCAAAGTATCCAGCGAACCAAGCACCTTCAGCCGCCGTTCCGCCTGCGGTGTCAGCGGCTTGCGCGGCTCGGTTGTCAGATAGGCGTAGGCACGCAGCTTGGAGCGCCCTACCCGCCCGCGAAGCTGGTACAATTGCGCAAGCCCGAACATATCCGAGCGACGCACAATCAGCGTGTTCGCAGTCGGAATGTCCAGTCCGGATTCCACGATCGTGGTCGAAAGCAGCACATCGTACTTGCCGTCATAGAACGCGTTCATGCGGTCATCCAACTCGCCAGAGGCCATCTGCCCGTGCGCGACGACGTATGAGACCTCGGGCACATGATCCTTGATCCACTCCTCCGCCTCGGTCAGATCAGCGATCCGCGGGACGACGACAAAAGCCTGCCCACCGCGATAACGTTCCCGCAGGAGCGCCTCGCGCACTGTCACCGTATCGAACGGCGAGATATATGTGCGCACCGCAAGTCGGTCGACGGGCGGCGTCGCAATCACCGACAACTCGCGCACGCCTGACATCGCCAGTTGCAGCGTTCGCGGAATGGGCGTCGCGGTCATGGTCAGCACATGTATCTCGGCACGGAGCATCTTCAGACGCTCCTTGTGCTGAACGCCAAAGTGTTGTTCCTCGTCAATGATCAGCAGGCCCAAATTGCAGAATTTTACCTGTTTCGACAGCACGGCATGCGTGCCAACAACGATAGAAATCTCGCCATCCTCAAGGCCACGCCGGGTCTCTGCCGCCTCCTTGGTGCTCACAAATCGCGAAAGCTGGCGCACGCGCAAACCTGTCCCAGCGAACCTCTCGGTGAAGTTCTTGGCGTGCTGACGAGCCAGCAGCGTGGTCGGTGCCACAACAGCCACCTGAGTGCCTGACGCCGCCGCAACAAAGGCCGCACGCAGCGCCACCTCGGTCTTGCCAAATCCGACATCGCCGCAAATGAGCCGGTCCATCGGTGTGCCCGAATTCAGATCGCCCAACACATCGCCTATGCAGCGCAACTGATCTTCGGTCTCTTCATATGGAAACCGTGCGCAAAACCGTTCATAGGCGCTGGGGTCGGGGTCCAGTTTCTCGCCCTGCCGCAGTGCCCGTTCAGCCGCAATCCGGATCAACTTGTCCGCCATGTCCAGAATGCGTTTCTTCAGC
Organism: Paracoccaceae bacterium; assembly: GCA_045106875.1. GTDB lineage: Bacteria > Pseudomonadota > Alphaproteobacteria > Rhodobacterales > Rhodobacteraceae > Thermohalobaculum. The sequence goes on from JBGCFK010000519.1 coordinate 7,045, forward strand.
TTGGCTTTCTTGGCCTGCCAGGCGCCGCCACCCAGCCGATCCAGTTCACCATTTTCCTGGCCGTATCGGGACAGCAACTCGATGTTCTCAACCGGCAGGTAAAGCCTTGCTGCGCCGGCATATTCCAGGCACAGGCATTCATGCGGCGCACCTGCCGCCGTGATCGTCTCTAGGCCCAGGTAGCGCCCGACGCCATGTTCGACATGCACGACGAGATCACCTGTCGTCAGGGCCTGTGTCTCGCTCAGGAAGTTTTCGGCGCGGCGGGGTTTGCGGCCCCGACGGATCAACCTGTCGCCCAGCACGTCCTGTTCCGAGATCACCGTCACATCGGGTGCAACAAACCCGCTTTCCAGAGCCCAGACCATCAGGTTGACGCCTGGCTGGATATCATCCCAACCACGCGCAGGGCGTTGTCCGTCAACCCCATGATCTGTCAGCAGACCAGACAACCGCTCTCGCGCACCGTCCGAGTAGGACGCTATCACCACCGGACCCTCACCGAGGCGCGCCCGCACGTGATCGGCCAGCACCTCGAACAGGTTTACCCCGTCCTGCTGGCGTTCGGGGGCAAAGCTGCGCCCTGCGCGTGCGCCAGCATCGATCACGCCCGGACCAGAAGGCTGCGGGCCACCATGGAACCGCCGCAAGGGACGGCCGTCCGTGGCACTCTCCCAGGCCTTGTCGTCAAGATAGAGCATATCGGGAGGGCATGGCAGATACGGAGCCTCCCCCGCCGCGCCTGCATCCTGGCGCGCCGCGTGATGCTCGGTCACCAGATCCCAGCGGGCAGCGCGCGCGTCGTCAATCCGTTCGTCCAACGCGACCGGCACAGCAGGCAGATAGTCGAAGATCGTCTCCATCTTCTCGTGAAACAGCGCAGTCCAGTGCTCCATTCCCTGGTATTTGCGGCCCTCGGACACCGCGCCGTAAAGCGGATCATCCAGCCGGGCCGCCCCAAAGATCTCGCGATATCTTGTTCGGAATCTTTGGATCGAATCCGGGTCCAGAACGACCTCGGAAGCCGGCGCAAGTTCGACCCGTGTGATGGTCTCGACCGTGCGTTGGCTGTCCGGATCGAACCTGCGCGCACCCTCCAGCACATCGCCGAAGAAATCGAGCCTGACGGGCCGGTCGTCGCCGGGCGGGAAGATGTCGATAATCCCACCCCTGACTGCAAAATCGCCCTGCTCGATCACTGTCGAGGCGCGATTGAACCCCTTAGCCGTCAGCCACGCTATCAGTTTTTCGACATCAACGACGCTGTCAATGTAGGCAACAAAGGCCGCGTCCTCGACCGAAGCCCGAGCAGGTACCCGCTGGGTCGCCGCATTCAGGGTCGTCAGCAGAACAGAGGGGCGATCCCAGCCATGGGCCAATCCTGCCAACGTCGCCATGCGCGCAGCCGAGATCTCCGGGTTGGGCGAAACACGATCATAGGGCAGACAATCCCAGGCCGGGAAGTTCAGTACGGGCAGACCGGGCGCGAAAATCGAAAGCCCCTCGGCGATCGCTGCGGCGCGGGCATCGTCGCGGGCGACATGAATGACCGGCCCGCCAGTACGGTCCACAAGATCTGCCAGGAGCTTTGCGTCCCAGCCTTCCGGGGCCCCGCCAACAGTGACGGCGCCCGGGGCAATTTGTGCCACGTGCGTATTCATAGCCGGGAGGTAGTCGGTTCAAAGCGAGTCGGCAAGGCGGCGTGCAAGAGGAAAGTTGACAGCTGCCAACTCGTTAACGTGGCGAACCGGTTCATTGGGAAAATCCGGACAAACGTAAACGAGCTGTCCCATTTCGGAGCAGCTTTCTGGCCATGCTTGGTATTGACGGCCGATGCGAGACTTCTCGCCCTCGCGCGATCGACGTCCTTGCAGCAAGGTGAAATGCCCGATGCGTCCTCTGATCAGGGTAGCCTGAGTTCGTCGTCCCCAAGCGCTGCAAACGCCTCGGCCACGAAATCGTCCGTTGCCTCGTCCAGCGTCGCCGGAGACCACTTCGGTGCATTGTCCTTGTCTAGAATCACCGCGCGCACACCCTCATAGAAATCCGGATGGGTCATGCAGTACCGCGCAAGACGGTATTCGAGGCGCATGCAGTCCTCGAAGCTCAGCTTTGCACCCTCGCGGATCTGCCGAAATGCGATCCGGGTCGACGTGGGGGATTTGGAGAGGATGGTTTTGTGTTGCTTGGTGGCCCATTCGCCGGTGGCATCGTCCAGCATTTGAAGGATCTGCTCAACGGAACCAGAAGCAAACGCGGTTTCAATGAAGTCGACATGTCCGCCAAGACGGGTCTTCGGATCACCCCACCAATCTGAGGAAAAACCTATCTCCTCGCCGCCTTGATAGTCGATTGAACTTGGCTCACGAAGCATCTTCGGAGCGTCACTGCTCGCGAGCATGTCCAAAAGCGTCTCCAGTGCATCTGACGGCACAGCCACGGCATTCAGTACGAAGGCAGCATCAGGGCCTTTGAGCCGCGCACCCGTAAGTCCGACCCACATCCCGATGTGACTTCCGTTGAAGATCCGAGGGAGGAAGTACGTCGCTCCCACATCCGGGAACAATCCAATACCCGTCTCCGGCATGGCAAAAACGGTCCGTTCAGTGACCACGCGATGGCTGCCGTGCACAGACACGCCGACCCCGCCGCCCATGACAATGCCGTCCATGATCGCGACGTAAGGTTTGGGGTAGCGCTTGATTTTGGTGTTCAGCCGGTACTCGTCGGCAAAGAAGCGAAAGTTCGCCTCGCCCGTCGCGCCGCCCTGCCCCGCGTCATAGAGCGCCTTGATATCTCCACCTGCCGCGAACGCCTTGTCGCCCGCACCCTGAATGGCCACGACCGCAATCGTATCATCCTCGGCCCACTGATCCAGCTGCGCGTCCAGTGCCAGGATCATGCCATAGGTCAGCGCGTTCAACGCCTGCGGGCGATTGAGTGTGATCACCCCCAGCCGCCCGCGCTGTTCGAACAGGATTTCCGGCTCTTGCATGTGGGCACTCCCCCCGCCTAACTTCGCACAAAGAGATATGAGGAAGACACCCCATGCAGCAACCCGCTCCGTTTCCGGCAAACCGGCCACGCCGCTTGCGTGCATCACCGTGGATACGCTCGATGGTGGCGGAGAACGTGTTGACACCCGCAGACTTCATTTGGCCGTGTTTCGTGATCGAGGGTGAGAACAAGGCCGAAGCGATCGAGACGATGCCCGGAGCCGAACGTCTGAGCATAGACCGGCTGGTTGCAAAGGCAGAGGAAGCAGCAGGTTTGGGAGTTCCCGCCATTGCGATCTTCCCGAACACCCCTGACGACAAGAAGACCCCCGGTGCAGAAGAAGCCTGGAACCCGGAGAACCTTGTCTGCCGCGCCACCCGCGCAGTAAAAGCCGCGGTTCCCGGCATGGGCGTGATGCTGGATGTCGCGCTGGATCCCTACAATTCCGATGGCCATGACGGGTTGGTCGAGGACGGGCCCGATGGACCCGTAATCCTGAACGACGAGACTTTGCTGGCTCTGGAGAGGCAAACGCTGGCACAAGCCGAGGCGGGTGCCGACATCATGGGGCCCTCCGACATGATGGACGGACGGGTCGGCATCATGCGCCGGGCACTGGAAGAGAGCGACTACCAGAACGTCACCATCATGACCTATGCCGCCAAATACGCGAGCGCGTTCTACGGCCCGTTTCGTGATGCGGTGGGCTCGGGCGGCGCACTGAAGGGTGACAAGAAGACCTATCAGATGGATGCGGCCAACACGGACGAGGCCATGCGTGAAGTTGCCATGGACCTGGCCGAAGGCGCGGACATGGTCATGGTCAAACCCGGCATGCCCTATCTGGATATCTGCCAGCGCGTGGCCGCCGAGTTCCGCGTCCCGACCTTCGCCTATCAGGTCTCGGGCGAGTACGCGATGCTGCGCGCTGCGATGGGGGTCTGGCTGGATGAAGAGAGGGGTATGCTGGAGAGCCTCATGGCTTTCAAACGTGCCGGGTGTTCTGGCGTTCTGACCTATTTCGCGCTGGATGCCGCGCGCGCTCTGCGCAACGGCTGAGGCTGGTTAAGACCCGTCCCGGGCCTGCCCCGGGACAGCATCGCAAAACTGTCAGTCAGGTGCCTCGCCCAGGTCCCAATAGAGACCCGCCATCAGCCTCAACGCGCTTTCGCAGACAGGCAGCAGGACGTGCTCGTCCGGCGCGTGCTGCGAGCAGCCCGTATAAGAATGCGGCAACCAAATCGCCGGAATGTCCAGCAGCTCGGTGAACACGTCATTGCAGATAGAACCGCCCATCTGAGGGATGATCGCAGGCTTCTCGCCCGCTGTTTTCTGAACCGACGTGAGGACACGTTGCACCCAAGGGTGGTCAGGCTCGGTGCGGGAGGCCTCGAAGCCGGCAAAATTTCGGCCTGTCGGCGGGGCGATCTCGATCTGCGAAAAACCATGTGCATCCAGATGGGCGCGCAGGGCAGGCAGGATGTTCGGCACATCCGTCCCGGCAATGTAGCGCAGCTGGCAATGCGCCCGCGCCTCCGGCTGGATCGCATTGACTGGCGCCGAGGGGTTCCCCGCCCCCATGGCAAGCACCGCAAACGAATTCCAGCCATAGACCTTTTCGGCGGTGGTCATGCCCGGCTCGCCCCAGTCGGGATCGATCGTTGGACCGCCTTCGCCCGGATCCAGCGTCACATCAGCCAAAGCATTGCGCACGGCGTTTGTCATGGGCGGCGGCAACCACTCGGGGATCAGTATCTGCCCTGTCGGGCCGCAAACAGACGCCAGAGCATGCGCGAGGATCATAGCAGGGTCGGCAATCGCTCCACCCCAATTGCCGGAGTGGTGCGCTCCTTCGCGCAAGGAGCATACAAGATCAAAGTTCTTGCCGCCCCGCGCGCCGAGGGAGAGCGTGGGCCGCTCTGGTCGCACGCGTGGCCCATCCGAGGCAATCAGGACATCCGCCGCGAACGCCTCCTTGTTGGCCTCGACGATCTCCCACAAACCCTGGGAGCCGTTCTCCTCTGCCATCTCGATGATGAATTTGGCATTGAAACCCAGCCTGCCGCGCGTGGCCAGCACGGCCTCGAGCCCCTTCATGTTGATCAGATGCTGCGCCTTGTTGTCAGCGGTCCCGCGACCATAGAGACGCTCGCCATCGCGAGCCAGTTCCCATGGCCCCTTGCCCTTGGTCCACAACTCCGTCTGTGCCCGGATCACGTCACCATGGCCATAGCCAAGCACGGTCGTATCCGCACCCTCGTCGCGGGTCGCCAGCATGACGGGGCCGACGCCCTCCAGTGGGTTCTCGAAGATCTGCCACGTAAAGCCCATCGCCTCGAACGCGTCAGCCATCTCGGTCTTCAGGTAGGTCCAGGTATGCGGCAGGCCTTCGGGCACCTGGCTTTCGGTCGGAACGGCGACACGGCGGGCAAGATCCACCTCGAAGTGCCCATCGGCCATGTATCCGTCAACCCATTCAATCGCTGCAGTTCTTGTCATCATCCCCTCCGTCAATCAGCATATGTGAAGAACAAGGCACTGCCGATGATGGCCAACGCCTGTAGCATGATCGGTGGCGGCCCGAGCCATGTGAGGCCCGAAGACAGATTGTTCGAACGCATCAACCGCACTTGCAGCAATCCAACCGAGATTAGAACGGCCAGAGTCCGACTCCACAGAAACAAC
>JBGCFK010000052.1:0-37876 GCA_045106875.1 Paracoccaceae bacterium
CAGGCAGGAGAGGGGCGCGTAACGAGCGGGCGTGATCAGTGGCCATGGAAATCTCCTGAAGAGGCTCGCTCACCACCGATGTGAAGTCATCGTGGTTTCATTTACGCTAAACCTACTTTCGTGGTTTCATTTACACAAGGGCGTTTTTCGTGGTTTCGGATTCACTTCCCCAATTATCGTGGTTTCGGATTCGCACAGGCCAATGGCGTTATTGTCTTGTCTGGGCCGAAGGCGGTTCTGCTGATGTTAAGTTTGTGGGCTACCATTGAAAGGAAAGGCTATGGGATTGATGACCGCCCCTGCCACCCCAGGGAAATCCTCAAGCTGGACCTGTCGAGGTGAGAAATCATATAGAATATTCGTCTTAAGAGAAATTTCACTGCTTGGCTGGATCCTGCTGCAAGTAGGAGAAGCCGATGAAACACATCCGCAGCCTTGAAGTAGATCAGTCTCTTAATGAATTGCTCGATAAACGAGCTGCTGAACGAGCCTCTCTAGCCGAAGAACGAAACACTGAGCAGAACCTCTTTCGCGGCTTGATTATCGCACTGGCAATCTCGCTAGTGTTCTGGACAGCGGTATTTTTTGCGGTTTTTGGCTGAATGGATCACTTGTTTCGCGCAGCCATCGCGATGGCCTCATCAGCATATATTATTTTGCGACTCTGCTTGAGGGCATTGCTGCAGCATGACGGCCGTAATCTATAAGGTACGTCCGTATTCGATGTCACCCAATACAGATATTCTGGTTGGAGATCCACCAGCAGCATATCTTCCGTGCTGGAATACGGCGTGGTGAGCCGAGCGTTGCTTACGGTTGTCACTGGCGAAATCGGCACCGCAAAGACAACCCTGATCCAGGTTTAGCTCGGTGATATCGAAAAGTATCGCTGGGGGATTGATCTTGAGAGTTCATGGTGGACGAGGAGCATTGCTGAGGTGGTGCTCAACGCATTTAGCAAGGCTGGGCTTGCAAGAAGCGAATTATATCGCCTTTTTCCGGCAATTTCATGATTTCATTCTGGCCGAATAGGCCGCAGGGCATTATGTACTGCAAACCGTGGGCAAGCAAATCATATCGAAACAGATACGCTGGAGGGGTTGTGGCTGCTCGCCAACCTCAATTCCGGCAAGGATAAAGTGCGGCAGATCATCATGATTGGCCAGCCCGAGCTGCGGGACACGTTGCGCGTGCCTGAATTGGGCCAACTGGCGCAACGTATGATGGCAACGTACCACCTGGAGCCCAAGACCCAGGTGGCGACGGCGGCCTATGTCGGCCATCGTCTTCAATACGCTACCGGCACGGGGCACGAATTCACAGCCAAAGCCTCGCGCTACATACATGGAAGGGTGGAAGATATTCGCCGCATGGTCAACAAGATCTGCGATCTGGCGCTTGTCTATGCCACCGGCGCTAGTGAAATAGGATTGAGCTGGTCACTATCAAGAAGATCACGCAAGATGTGCAGATCTCCTCATTCCATTTTCGTCCTTTCTAATCCGATTATCAAACGCGTGAAGGCTGCCGGGTGAATTTGGATCTCAAATTTTACTGGGCCATGTTACTGCGCCGTTTGCCAGTGATGGCCCTATTTGTTCTGTTGTTGTCTGGACTGGGGGGCGTCGCTGCTCTGCAGCTGCCAAATGTCTATTCTACCTCTGCGCGGCTTTTGGTTGAAGGGCCTCTCATCCCCGATAGCATGGTTTCGTCGATTGTGCGCATCAGTGGGGTAGAGCAACTCGAGATCATCGAGCAGCGACTTATGACACGGGCCAATCTGATCGACATCGCTAACAAGTTTAGCGTTTTCAAAGACCTCAGCCAAATGGTGCCGGACAATGTGGTGACGGAGATGCGTGAGGCGACAACCATACGCCGCACCCGCAGGGGACGCGTTGGAGATGGCGCCACACTCATGACCATCAGCTTCGATGCCCGTTCTTCCCAGATCGCCGCCGCGGTCGTCAACGAGTACGTGACGCTCGTTCTTGAGAAAAACGCCAAGTTTCGTGCGTCGCGTGCAGAGAATACGTTGGAGTTCTTCGAACAAGAGGTACAACAGCTGAACAATGATCTCGATACCCAAAGCGCCGCCATTGCCCTTTTCAGGGCCGAGAATTCTAATGCGCTCCCACAGGACCAAGCTTTCCGGCTAAGCAGACAGACCCTGCTTCAGGAGCGCTTCAGCCTGTTGGAAAGAGATCGCAAAGTGCTGGAACAAAGGCGCGAGAACGTTATCCGAATGTTCGAGGCCACAGGGAGCCTTACGCAACTTTCTTCCGGAGAGCAGCTCAGTACGCGTGAACAGCAACTGATTGAAGGTAAAGCTGAGCTGGAGAACCTGCTTGACAATTATAGCAGCGAACATCCGAGAGTCATCCGCCTCAAAAAACGGGTTGATCGTCTGGAAGCAAATGCCAGTGCTCAGAATGAGGCTAGCAGCGGCAGCGAAGAAAAGATCTCTGCAGAACAGGCCCGTTTTGATGCGGTTCTTGCAGAAATCGACAGTGAAGCTGACTCTTTGAAGACCACGATCGGCAGTACGGCATCCGAGCTCGAAGAATTGCAGCAGAACATCTCTCGCAGTGCCTCCAATGGGATCCAACTCGCTGAGCTGGAACGTGACCACGGGATTGCCCAGACACGCTATGCCTCGGCGGTCGCCAATCTGAATGCCGCGCGCATGAGCGAAAGACTGGAGACTACAGCGCAGGGTCAACGCATCACCGTGATCGAGAGCGCGAATGTGCCGCGCGTGGCCAGTGGCCCCAACCGGCTATTGATCGCCGCGATATCAATTATTGCGGGCGTTGGCCTTGCTGTCGGGTATTTCGTCCTACTGGAGGCCTTGAATCGGGTGATACGCCGCCCCATCGAACTCGTAGAGCGGTTTGATATCGAACCCATCATGACCATTCCTTATATGGAAAGCCGTGGAGAGCGGCTTCGGCGGCGCACCGGAATGGTATTGACAACGCTCGCTGTCCTGATCGCTGTGCCGGCCAGCCTTTGGTATGTAGATACCTTTTATCTGCCTTTGGAAATAATTGTTCAGAGAGGCCTGGATCGGTTTGGGCTTAGCTAAGGCGAACGTAGACATAGGAACATAGTATGGAAAAGCTGAAAGCTGCAGTGGATGCCGCCCGCAAGTCTCGGGCTGAGTGCGCCCCTCCCCCAGTTGGCACGGCACGGCAGCAATCAAAGGTTCCATCCACATGCCTTGAGCGCTGGCAGGCGCTGGCCCCCCTTACTCTTCAGGAGAAACACCTTGTCAAGCACCGGGTGGTCACACGCTTGGCGGGTAGCGCGGCTGCACCCTTCGATATACTGCGTACCAAGGCGCTCCTGCAGATGCGCCAGAACGGCTGGAAGCGGCTTGCGATCACATCGCCTTTGCCAAGGGCAGGTAAGACCACAGCGGCCTGCAACCTTGCATTGGGCCTCGGACGTCAGAGCGATTTGCGTTCCATGCTTTTCGATCTCGATTTGCGCGACCCGAGCGCCCAAGATTTTTTTGAAACCACCCCTCCTCACGGCATTGGTGAAGTGCTGAAAGGGGCCATCCCGTTTGAAAAGCAGGCGTTGCGCTATGGCGACAACGTTGCCGTTTCCATGGCGCAAAAGGCAGAAACAGACCCGACCCGCATTCTGTTATCCGAAGAAACTGCATCAACTCTGAATGCAATCGAAGAGGCCTACCAACCTGATCTGATGATTTTCGACCTGCCATCTGTGCTTGTGAACGACGATACCCGTGCTTTTCTCAAGAACGTTGATTGTGCTCTGATAGTGGCCCGTGCAGACAAAACCCAATACGAACAATTCGAGGCCTGCCGCCGCGAGGTTGAACAGCTGACCAAGGTTCTCGGTGTCGTGCTCAATGGGTGTCGACATGAAAAGAGGTCGTCTCGCCAAGAATAAGCGAATGACAGATCAAAAGAGCAACCTCTCCAGAATGAACTGTTGGAGAGGGAAAGGCCGATCAATTTGACCCGCGCCGAAAGGCGCAAGAATGCTGAATGGCAGCAGAACACAGGTGAAGCCGGATTTCGGGGTCGCACCCTTTCCAATGAATGACAGCGTCAGAATGAGGCCAAGACTGGCGCTCATCCCGATCCAACGGTACAGGTCCGTCGCAAGGAAGGATGTCAATAGTGGAAAGACGGTGGCAATGGATAATAATACTTTGTCGGATGTAAGCATCGTAACTGATAGAAGCCGCAGCCACACCAAAATTGCATAGATGAGTGGGACGATCAGAAATGCCGCACCAAGCGTAATATCAACTGCCAGTTTCGTCTTAGATTCGATCATGTACTTCGAGGCAGTGCTGGATATCTCATAATACCCACTCCACAATCCATGTTGACCTGCGGCAAAGGGAATTCTGCCCTCCATTACGGAGTCAAAGGTGTCTCTGGACAGGTCTGATGAACCAAATAGAATAATAAGGATTGTGGGGATCAGGGTTGAAGCCATGGTGGAGATAGCTGGCACAAAAAGGCGCGCATCTTCTTGTTGGCGTAAATGGAAGTAATAGGCCACAAGCTGCGCCGGTATCGTGAAGACGAAGAGTTCGTGAATCAAGATTCCTGCTGCCAAAATGATGCAAAATATTGCTAAATTACTGCAATATAATATATTTATTGAAACAAGGATTAATATAAAGGCATCAAGAGACCCAGTAGTATAGCCAGATTGCATGAGCAATGCTGGAGATAGGGCGAGGGTTGCGATGAAGGGGAGATCATTTACTCTGATTTTAACTACATAGGAAAATATGATCATTGCAAGCGAAAATATTGCAACATGCTGAGCCAGCAGCGCGAAATGATATTCATTCTGGAGAATGGAATTCAGCCTAGTGACAGAAAAAACGGTTCCGACGAGGGCCCTTCGGACGAAACCGAAATCTTCGTAGCTGATGTAGAACTGCCAGACCCGGCCGAAGGACAAGAGCCCGATATCGGTGAACACCCACCTGTTCAAAACAACGAAAGACGCCAGAACGGAGAGTATGAATATCGCCACAATCTGCGGCAGCTTGCCATCGTGCGAATTCATATGGACTGGCCCTTGAATATTCGTTCCGGGATGTTGCGGATGATGGCCATGATCAAAAGCCAGACCGGCCGGATATAGATGATGTTCTTCTCTTTCAAAACTGCGCGCAAAATGGCTTGGGCCACCTCGTCGGGCTGTGCGGTCAGCCGCGTGGGCAGTTCCATACCTTCGGTCATTTGTGTGGCGACAAAGCCTGGAAGAACCGTCACCACATGCACGCCACGTTTTGCCAGCCGGTTGCGCAAGCCTGAAAGAAATGTGGTAAAGCCGGCTTTAGCTGATCCATAAAGGTAATTAGTGGCCCGCCCTCTTTCACCGGCAACAGAACTGATGCCCACAAGTGTGCCGTGACCGCGCGCTTCGAAGCGATTGGCAAGAGCGGCGAGTATGCTGGCGGGGCCTTCGTAATTACTGCGAATGACCTGCACGGCACGCTCTAGATCCTGTTCGTTTTCCGTTTGCTCGCCCATTAATCCGACGGCGCAGACTGCAATTTCGGGCAACTCTGGGAGTTGGTCGATGAACGAGACGTGAGACCGGATGTCGAGCGCGTCGAGCTCATGCAGGGTGACGTCCACGCTGTGCCTGAGCGCGATGTCAGATCGGTCGGCGTCGAGCGTCTTAGCCCTACGCGCTGCAAGTTGGATGGGATGGCCAAGGGCGGCAAAGGCATGGGCTGTGGCTTTGCCGATGTCCGAGCGTGCACCTAGGATAAGAACGGGGGTGGGTGTCATAGGGCGAGTCTTTTGGATTGGGCTGAGACGAAACGCGCTTGCCAGCTGTTGTCTTTGCGCTGTGCGCGGAACGCCTCAATCCGGCTGTCTGAGGCCGCAAAGGTTTCGGCAGACATACGGGCATCCTTGGCGAGGTAGAAGCGCCCGCCATGATCCAGCGTGATCCGGTCAAGCTCAGCAAGAAGTGCGAGCGTTCTGGGATTGACCGGGAAATCAAGCGCCAGCGTGTAACCCTCCATTGGGAAGGAGAAGGCGCTGTTCTGGGCGCCGAAGCGTTTCAAAACGGCGAGGAAGGATCCCGCGTCCGCCTTTGAGGTGGCCTTGAGAAGCGCCGCCAGACCGTCTTCCGAAGCCTCAAGCGGCAAGACGCACTGGAACTGGGCGAAGCCCTTGCGGCCATAGATACGGTTCCATTGCAGGATGGCGTCGAGCGGATAGAAATACGTGTCCCAATCGACAAGCCGCTCTCCGCTCTTTTGCGATCCCGCCCGGTAATAGAACGCGTTGAAGGCGCGTGCCGTCAGCCTGTTGAGCGCAAACCGGGGAAAGTGGAAGGGCACAGCGCGCTTTGTTTTCATCGGCGTCTCAAAAGGGGCCTGGCGCTGTCCCGCCGGAAGATCGTCCACTTTCGCATGTTCGCCAAGCATGACCAGAGAGCGGCCAAGATCCGCCCCGCCCGCGAGGCAATCGATCCATGCGACGGAGTAGCCGGCGTCCTGATGAGCTTCAGACACATCCATGGCTGCCTTCAGGTTCGGCGCGGGGTGTTTGGTTTGCCGGATCCAGGCCGTCTCAACGGGGCGCAATCGGATCGCTGCCCGTGTGATAATCCCGGTCAGCCCCATCCCGCCAAGGGTGTGCTCAAAGAGCATGAAGTTTTCCTGAAGGCTACACCGCGTGATCTCGCCCGCGGTGTCCATGACATCGATCCAGTCGACCGAGGCGCGGAAACTGCCGTCCTTGTGGTGGTTCTTGCCATGCACATCAGCCGCGATGGCGCCCCCGAGGGTCACGAACTTGGTGCCGGGTGTGACAAGAGGAAACCAACCGCGTGGCAGAAACGCGGCGATGACGTCACCAATGAGGACGCCGGGCTCCGCGATCAACTGGCCGCTCCCGGGATCGAAGGCGAGCATACGGTTGAGATGGCGCGTCTCAAGCGTGGCGGCGGGGTTGATGGCGCTGTCGCCATAGGCGCGTCCATTGCCGCGCGCGATCAGGGTCGATTCTGACTGCATCATGTGGCGCAACGCCTCGATGCTGCGCGGCGCCAGGATCCTGGCGTTCAGAACGGGATAGCGCCCCCAGCCAGACAAATGCATCAGACCTTCTCCAGCGCCATCATGAAATGGCCTCCGAATTTGCGGCGCAGCATGCGTTCCGCCCAGGCCTCGAAGGATGTGGCCGCGCCAAACCCGAATTTTGGCGTCACATTCGGTAAGAGCGTGAACCGGTCGACATGTTTTACGATGGCGTGATCGAAACCATGTGCGGCAAACGTCTTTGGTGACACCCAGATCTCCGTCTCGTCATCATCGATGCGGCTCGTGAGGGGGAAGATGTACGTCATGTAAAATCGTGCCAGCGGATTGTCTGCGTCAAAATCGTGCAGAAAGACCACCCCACCGGGGCGTGTGACGCGCAACATCTCTTCTACGGCTGTGATCTGCGCCGCTTTGGATGGCAGGTGGTGCAGAACATTTATGGCATAGCTGAAATCAAAGGCATTCTCAGGGTGCGGGATCTCTGTCACGCTTCCCAATTTGATCCGTTCCTGCAGCTCCGGGTTGTTCTGTCGCGCCTGATCAAGCATGCCTGAGGAATACTCAAAACCGGACATCTGATATCCTCTCTGGGACATCTCGGCGATGTAGTGACCCGTTCCACAGCCACAATCGAGGCCGGTTTGGGCGGCAGGGTTGAGCGCCGATAGTTGGCCCAGCATGGCGCCGGTTTTCTTTGTAATCAGATGCAGGCGGATATGCTCGGGGATCTCTGCATCGTATTGTGCTGCGATGGTGTTGAAATGCTCAGCCGTTTGCATGGCTTGGCTCCTGCGATCTAAGACGATGCATAAGATCGACACGCCTTACGTCCATTGTAACAGGGCTCCAACGAGGACAAACAGGCAAATCACGCCGAAGCAGATCTGGCTGATGCGATCCCTGGTGGCGTAAATGACTGGATCGTCATGCATATTGCCGCGATTGGCGACAAATACCGTGCGCGTGATCCAGTAGAGCAGAACGATACAAACGCCCCAAAGCGCCTCGGGCGTTGCGTAAAGCTCCGTGACCGCCGGCGAATTGACATAAAGCGCCATCACCAACACGGCCGCATAGCCCGAACTGATGGAAATCATCGAGATGATGGGCAGATCGTCCACAAGATACCCACGCCCCAACACCTTGAGCTTGCCTCGCCTAGAATTATCAACCAGTTCCGCCTGCCGTTTGACCGCTGCAAGGGACAGGAAGAAGAAGATTGAGAAGGCCAGCAACCATGCGCTTGGCAACAGTCCCGTGGCAGTGCCGCCGGCGACGATGCGGACGGTATAGAGACCAGCAAGCACACAGATATCGATGATGATGCGGCGCTTGAGATTCAGTGAATACGCGGTGGTCAGAACGTAGTAGCTGATCATGACCGTAAGAAAGACTGGCCCGATCAAGAGCGCTATCAGCAGTCCCGCCAGCAGAAGGCCTGCGGTCATCCAAGCGCCCGATGCAACCGCGATGCGCCCGGCCGCAAAGGGCCTCAAGCGTTTGCGCCAATGCGCACGATCAGCTTCCATGTCCAGCAGATCATTGAGGACATACGCACTGGAGGCAATGAGGCAGAAGGCGACAAAGGCCATCAGCGACAGAAAGAGTGTAGTGGTGCCTATCTGATGCGCGGCCAGCATGGGCACGAAAACCAGCGCATTCTTGATCCATTGATGCGGTCGGAGAGCCTCAAGATATGCGCCTGATGTTGGCCTTGAGGTTGAAAGGTGTTCCGCCTCTGCAGCCACGCTGGCTACGCGCGTACGCAGATCCTCGGAGAGATTGACGGTGATCGCCCGCTTTGCGTACGCCCAAACCGCCAGATCGGCCTTTGAATCGCCCATGTAAGAGAACTGCTTCTCTCCGTAGGTCTCGATCAGAAACCGTGCTTTGCGCTCTCCCTTGAGGTTCTCTGCGCCGTCTGATCCTTGCACCTCATCGAAGAGTTTCAGATGTTCTGCAATGTCTCGCGCGATGGTCTCATCCGAAGCGGTGACCAAAGCCGTGCGCCCACCCGCCGCGCGCCAGGCTTCGATATAGGCTATGATCTGCGGATCGTATGGCAGGGTTTTCACATCGACTTGCGCTGTCTCGGCCAGATAGCGCTTCAGAACGGCCTTGCCTTGGGCCAAGGCCAATATGGAGCGAAACGGACTGCGCCAATCGCGTCCAAACACGGACCAGAAGCTTTCAAGCAGCATGTCGCTTTTCAGAAGCGTATGGTCCAGATCAACGACGAGAATCTCGCGCATCAAATCAGCCGTAACATGCAAGTCGCAGCCTGCTCGAATCTGCCTTGCATGAGTTGGCAGAATGTGGCGTCCCCTGGGAATAGTGCATCTGCTCCTCCGCTTGCTCAGATCGCACGAACATGGTCAGGCGGCACGGCAACACGCGTCTTGATGCCCATGATGTCCAAAAGAACCCAAACGCGGCGGTCGGGCTCGATTTTGTCCACTGTCGCCACGAAATCTGTAAACGGGCCGCAGGGCAAGACCACTTGATCGCCGGGACTGACTGGCGCTGATGAGATCAGCTTGCTCTGCCCGCCGCAGCGCTGCATGAGCCCGGCGACGATATCCTGCGGTACGGGCGCAGGTGCTGCGCCAAAGCAGACGAGACGCGTGATGCCTTGTGTGGCGTTGATTGCCTGCCAGCCGCCCTTAGCAACATCAAAGGCCACGAAAATATAGCCAGGAAACACCGGTTTCTCGGCGGTCACAAAGGTCGATTTACCCCGTTTGGTGACCTCTTCGACAGGCAGGAACGTCTGAAAATTCTGCCGCCTGAGGTTACGCTCGGCGATCTTTGCGCTGTTGGGTTTCAGCTGGGCCAGAAACCAGGTTGACCCGTCGTCGTGAACACTCATCAAAGGGGCCTCATCTTTTAATCCATCCTTATCACTCACTCATGAACAAAAGAAAATCGCCTATCCACAGCGTTTCGGAAAAGCCGATCGCCAGCGCGCACTGGGCCGGCATCCATCGCAGAAGACTACGGGATGATCTTGGGGGCTGAATGTAGCAGTGCCATGATCCAGATGTGGGGGATGTGCGGTTTCATTTTGGCGACGCTCTGCTAAGAGACTCTGAGATTTGCCCCGACCCCATTGAGGTGCAGTTATGCACGTTGCGATGACGGTGAATGCCGCCTGGAATATTTGGAATTTTCGCAAGCCCATTGTCGAGGCGCTCTTGGCCGGTGGCCATCAGGTTACGGTGTTGGCGCCACCCGACGCGTTTGTCAGCCCCCTGAAAGAACTGGGATGCCAGTTCGTGCCGCTGGATATGAACGCCAAGGGGCTTAACCCGATAGACGAAGTGCGCCTGTGGCGGAGGTTCGCGCGCATTTTCAAAGAATTGCAACCCGATATTATTCTAAGCTACACGATCAAGAACAACACCTTTGGCGCACTGGCCGCAAAATCGCTAGGCATCCCCTTCATTCCGAACGTCTCTGGGCTTGGCACCGGCTTTCTCTCTGGCGGCATACTGCAATTCATTGTCGAACAGCTCTACCGGCGCGCCTATCGCAACCTGCCCGTCATCTTCTTTCAAAATGAGGATGACCGGGATCTGTTTGCGGCGCGGGGGTTGGCGCGCGCAGATCAGGCCCGGCTGTTGCCGGGGTCCGGGATCGACCTGGATCACTTTGCAGCGACGGCCCTGCGTTCATGCGAGGCGCCGGTCTTTCTGCTTATCGCACGGCTCTTGCGCGACAAGGGCGTTATGGAATTCGTGGAGGCGGCCCGGAAGATAAGGACCGAGCGCCCGGATGTGCGCTTTCAGCTTCTGGGGGCCGCAGGCTCGGAAAACCGCACGGCCATTTCCGAGGCGACGGTTCAGGGCTGGGTCGATGAGGGCCTTGTTGAATATCTCGGCACCACCTCCGATGTGCGTCCGGTCATCGCGGCTGCGACGTGCGTCGTGCTTCCTTCCTACCGTGAGGGCGCGCCGCGCACCTTGATCGAAGCTGCCGCCATGGCCCGCCCGCTCATCGCGACCGATGTGCCTGGCTGCCGCGCTGTTGTAGATCATGAAGAGACGGGCTTTCTGTGCAAGGTCCGCGATGTAGACAGTCTGGCCGCCGCTATGCGCCGCTTTTTCGGCCTTACGCCCGAAGAGCAGGCCGCCATGGGCCAGGCTGGGCGAACCAAAATGGAACACGCCTACGATCAGCGGCTTGTGGTGCAGGCTTATTGTGACGCCATCCACAGTCTGATGGGCCAGACCGTCTTATGAAACACATCGTTTCATCTTTAGCGAAGTGTGAACTTTTACATACCAAGATCTTTAGTGAAGTGGTATCGCTCAAGAATGAGCGGTGTGCTGGATTCTGTTTATCCTAGGCTCACAAGGCGCCATTGGCAGTCCTTGTGCGGTAGCCGTTATCAAGTTTGATCGTGCTCGGCACACGCGCCAAACAGCGCGATGACGTCAGGTTTCGGGTGCTTCGGCTGCTTGAGCAAAACCCGGAGATGTCGCAACGCAATCTGGCAAAAGCCGTCGGTATCAGCACCGGCAGTACTCACTACGTCCTCAAGGCGCTCGTCGACAAGGGTTTGATAAAGATTGGTAACTTCTCCGCCAGCCAGGACAAGCGCCGTTATGCCTATGTGCTGACGCCCAAGGGACTCACGGAGCGGGTAGCTCTGACCCGACGGTTCCTGATCCGCAAGATGACCGAATACGAGATGCTCAAGGCTGAAATCGAAGAGGTGCGCAGTGATCTCTCCGACGCAGAGTTGGCCATCTTGCAAGAATCCAACATGATTGAGTGACACAAATATGAAACAGAGCCATACATCTCACCTCAGGTCCAAGGCGCAAACGGGATCCAAGATATGACCCGCGTTTTCATTACCGGAACGGCGGGGTTCATCGGGTTTCACCTTGCCAAGCTGCTTCTGGAAGAAGGCTTTATTGTACACGGTTATGACGGGATGACGGATTACTACGACGTCAACCTGAAACAGCGCCGGCATCAGATGCTGCTGCAAACCCCGAATTTCACTGCGACCGAAGGAATGCTCGAGGATGCTGCGCTGATCGATCGGATCACGGACGACTTCAATCCCGATGTCATCGTACATCTCGCAGCACAAGCCGGAGTGCGCTACAGCCTCGAAAACCCCCGCGCCTATATCGACAGTAATGTGGTGGGTACCTTCAATATCATGGAAGCGGCGCGGCGGCTGGAGGTGAGGCACCTTCTGATGGCGTCTACCAGCTCGGTTTACGGCGCCAACGAAGAGATGCCGTTTGTCGAGACCGAAAAAGCCGATACGCAATTGACCATCTATGCGGCGACCAAGAAGGCCAATGAAAGCATGGGCCATTCCTACGCCCATCTGTGGAACCTGCCGACAACCATGTTCCGCTTCTTCACCGTCTATGGCACATGGGGGCGCCCTGCTCTCGCGCTTTACAAATTCGTCGATGCGATCCTGGATGACCGGCCGATCGACATCTACAACCATGGCGACATGTATCGTGATTTTACCTATGTCGACGATCTTGTGCGCGGTATTCGCCTGCTGATCGATGCGGCGCCCGAACGCCCCGCGAGCCGCGAGGATATTCCTGACTGGGACAGCCTCTCCCCCGTCGCGCCTTTCCGGATCGTGAATATCGGTAATTCCGACAAGGTCCACCTGCTCGACTTCATTGATGCTATTGAAGAGGCTTTGGGCCAGAAAGCCATCCGCAATTACATGGACATCCAAAAAGGCGACGTGCCCGCAACCTGGGCCAATGCCGAGGCCTTGCAAAACCTTACAGGTTACCGACCTCAAACAGATTTCAAAGACGGGATCGCGCGTTTTGTGGCGTGGTTCCGGGAATATTACGGGAAATAGATGACTACTGACGACAGCACGATTGCCATCATCGGCCTAGGCTACGTAGGCCTGCCGCTTGCCGTGGAATTTGGCAAGCAGCGCAAGACCATTGGTTTTGACATCAACGCCCCTCGCATTGCCGAGTTGAAGTCCGGGCATGATCGCACGCGTGAGGTTGAGCCAGCAGAGCTCGCTGAGGCGACGCAACTGGCCTACACGGCCGATCTCGCGGACATCCGGAGCGCACAGATTTATATAGTCACCGTGCCCACCCCGATCGATGCCCACAAGCGCCCCGATCTGACGCCACTTCTCAAGGCCTCTGAGACTGTGGGCAAGGTTCTTAAGAAGGGCGACATCGTTATCTATGAAAGCACGGTCTATCCCGGCGCGACCGAGGAGGATTGTGTGCCTGTCCTGGAGAGCGTTTCAGGACTGAATTACAACACTGACTTCTACTGCGGTTACTCGCCAGAGCGCATCAATCCAGGCGATAAACTGCATCGTCTAACCACGATCATGAAGGTTACTGCTGGCTCCACGCCTGAGGCGGCTGACGCGATTGACGCGCTCTATGCGAGCATCGTCACCGCCGGCACGCACAAGGCTGAGAGTATCCGAGTGGCTGAGGCTGCCAAGGTGATTGAAAACACCCAACGCGACCTCAATATTGCCTTGGTCAACGAGCTTGCGATGATCTTCAACAAGATGGACATCGACACCGAAGCCGTCTTGAAAGCCGCGGGCACGAAGTGGAACTTCCTACCCTTCCGCCCTGGCCTTGTTGGCGGTCACTGTATTGGCGTTGACCCCTATTACCTCACGCACAAAGCCGAAGCGATTGGCTATCACCCGCAGGTTATTCTCGCTGGGCGCCGCATCAATGATGGTATGGGCGCATATGTGGCCAGCGAGATGGTCAAGGCGATGATCAAGAAGATGATCACCGTTAAAGGTGCCCGCGTTTTGGTGCTTGGGCTCGCTTTCAAGGAAAACTGCCCCGACCTGCGCAATACACGCGTGGTGGATGTGGTGTCAGAGTTGCAGGATTATGGCATCTCAGTGGATGTGCATGACCCCTGGGTCGATGCGGACGAGGCGATGGAGGAATACGGCATCGCCCTGTCCGACACGCCGGATGCTAGCGCATATGACGGGGTGATCCTCGCCGTGGCGCATGACATACTCTGCGAACAAGGTGTGGCATTCCTGCGCAGCCTTGCACGCGACACTCATGTGCTGTGCGATCTCAAGAGTGTGTTCGGCCCCGGCGAAAGCGACTTGAGGCTGTGATGGGTGAGGCCTCCCCGTCCCGCGCGCCCCGTCAGATGCGTGCCAATCCGGCTCTTTCCCCCCAGCAGACAGAATGCCCCTTTCGATGACCGTTGTGGCCCCCATAGATCTTGGTTCTGAGGTCGAGAAACAGAAAATCATCGAGCTGCAAAGGCATGCGTTCGGCGATTTCGGCGAGGATCTTTTTGATCACATCCTGCGCGATACGCCGCGTGGGGCGGTTGGATATGGCATTCATGACGAGGGCCACCTGGTGGCCTTCAACGCTTTCATGGGTCATTCGGCTCATCGCGCCGGCCAGACCGGGATCGCATATCAGTCCTGCATGTCCGCGACGCACAAGGAGCATGGCGGGCGCGGATATTTCTCGAAAATAATACGCCACGCCCAAGAAGACCTGAAGGCGTGCGGCGGAGCGTTCATCTTTGGCTTTCCCAATCACAACTCAGGCCCGATCTTCGTGAAAAAGCTAGGCTTTACACTCGCGGAGAACCGGCCCTGCTTTTTCCTACGCAGCCCTGTGGGTCTGCTTGGCCAGCCAAACGGTACCGTGTTGTTGCAGGAGCTGGTGCACAACCGCTCTGTCACCTTTGACATGCGAGAGGCAGCGGCGTGGAAATCCGCAAAAGACGACAGCTTTTTCGAGATGGACCATCTCACGAATTATGTATTCGGGAAGGTTCAGTGTAAAACGATCAAAGGTGTGCCGGTGCGGCTGATGGTGATCGGCGGCTACGAGATCAATAAGCCTCACCAAGCGGGCAGGTTGATTGGCAAGGCAATGAGACAGGTCGACGCGCGAATTGCCCGCACCAATGCCAATGTCCACGGTCCCTTGGCCCGCTCATGTCGCCTGCGCCGGTCCGTCGCCATGACCGAGCCGACGATTGCCTATCCGCTGAACTGGGATGTTGAGGCGCAGCATGTGGAAGCATGTGGCGGCATCAAAGATGTTTATTAAACGCAAGCTGGCCCATCTCCACGACTGCACCCGTCTGGCGCTGCTGAGGCGCGATCGCGCCAGCCGGATCAGCCTTCTGCCGGTGTTCCATGTCGAAAAGCTGTATGACGACGCCCATCATCATGCACTCTGCAGCTTCCTCAGGGGTTATCGGGAATTGACAGGCAAACGCGCGGTCATCACCTGCATGACGCCCCTGTCCCCGATTCTTGCCCAGCAGATGCAAGATGCCGGATTTTCCGCGCATCGCTACTGGGACCGGATTGCCGAGGCCGCCGAAAACGGGATTGTCGGCCTGCATGGGCATTTCTTGCGCACGTCATTGGATCAGGGCCTGAGGCCGATGCACTACGCCTTTCATGATCTCGATCTGATCCGCGACCAGATCGGTTGTGAACTCGAGGCGCTGCGCGCTTATGGGCTGTTGGAGGAAGATCGTCTGATTTACTCGGGTGGGTGGTGGTTCATCACGCTCGGGTTGCGCAACGTGCTTGCCGAGTTCGGCTTTCACTGGGACTATTCCTTGTCTTCAAGTCCCTTTAATATCTCGGCTGGTTCAGCCGAGGTCGACAGTCAGGCTGAGCCCGAAACTGCATCCGACGGCCATCGGATCCGCTCCGCGATTGCCGTTAGTGGCCTTGCCCGCGCGGGGCGGCCCTTCCAGGCTATTGGGAAGATCCTGGCCGAAGCGCCTACCGTGACCGCGTCCGAGACACGGCTCTCGCTCTATTCCCATGATTACGATCTGCATCTGGCTCCTGCCTTGCAGATGACCGAACACTTCTGCCAAGCTGGTTTCGCCTTTCACGAACCCGAGGCCCAATGCGTTCAGGCCGCGATATGAGCCGCGTCTTCAGGATGTTACTGCATGGTCAGGCCGACGCTCTATTGTATCCGGTTCTGACCCTGCCCATGATGGCGGGCGGCGCTATGAGGCAGGCTATGTCAGGATATGAGCCGACATGAAACCGACCTTTTATATTATCGGCGCTCCGAAATGCGGGACAACGTCCTGGGCGGCTTATCTAGCCCAGCATCCCATGGTGCAGTTTTCCAACCCTAAAGAACTTAACCATTTCAGCACCGACCTGCGGACGACGCATAATCTGATCGTTGCCTCGGATGCAGAGTACGAAGCTCGGTTCAAGCGCCCCGATACGGTGCCCATGGCGGGCGAGGCCACACCCTTTTACCTCTACTCAAGCGAGGCTGTGCCCCGGATCGCCGCCTACACGCCCGATGCAAAGATTGTGATCCTGCTGCGCGAGTCGGTGCCATTCTTTCGCTCGTTACACCAGCAGTTCCTGTATCGCCGGATCGAGACCGAGGCAGACCCGCGCAAGGCATGGGATGGCTCCGGGCAGCGCCAGATCTCCGGCAATCCGGATGGTGCGGCCCTTTCGCGGCATCTCGACTACAAAGCGATTGGCGATTTCAATGCGCAGGTAGCGCGTGTTTTGGAGCATTTCCCGCCTGACCAGGTGTTCATTGCCTGGATGGAAGACTGGAAAGATGACCCCGCGTGGCTTTATCGCGAACTTGCTACCTTCCTTGGGATAGATGCCAGTTACCCGTTGTGTTTCGAGGTCCACAATGCCGCAAAACGACACCGGAGCGCGACCCTATCCCGCCTGACCATTCGCCCCTCTGGTTGGGTGATGGCAATGGCGCGCTGGGTGAAGCGGCTGCTGGGCCTCAAGCGGCTGGGGATCGCGGCCTACCTGCGCGAGATGAATACGACCCGCGACGTGTCTAAGACCCTGCCATCTGATCTGGAGGCAGAGATTAGCGCATTCTACCGGGACAGTATCGAGGAGCTGAACCGGCGCAGCGCGGAGCTTGGCATCCTGCGCCGTCCAGACCGGTCAGAGACGCGTGGTGTGACCTGAGACATGTCTCTAGCCGTCACCCCGGCACAGAGGAACTTCTGGGACAGATGGAAAAGTGCGGCAATGAGTTTAAGCGAAACCTCGGGGAGATTAAAATGAAAACAGTTATACTTGCTGGCGGACTTGGTACGCGTCTATCCGAAGAAACCAGTACCCGGCCTAAGCCAATGGTTGAAATTGGTGGTTTTCCTATTCTTTGGCACATCATGAAAATCTACGCGAGCCATGGGTTGAAGGACTTCATCGTGTGCTGCGGCTACAAAAGCTATGTTATCAAAGAGTATTTTGCGAATTATGCGCTGCATGTGTCCGATCTACGGATCAACATGAAGCAGAACTCCATCGAGTTTCTGAACAATAACGCAGAGAATTGGAATGTGACCCTAGTGGAGACCGGTCAAGATACGATGACCGGTGGCCGATTGAAACGTGTTCGCGACTATATTGGTGACGAGGAGGCTTTCTGTTTCACTTATGGCGACGGCGTTTCAAATGTGGATATCAGCGAGAAGATCGCCTTTCATAAAGCCCATGGGAAACTGGCCACGGTGACTGCCGTCGAGCCGAGCGGCCGTTATGGCGCGCTTGGGTTGCGGGGCTCGGAAGTTGTTAAGTTCATGGAAAAGCCCTCCGACGGGGCAGGTTGGATCAATGGGGGCTTCTTCGTCTTGTCGCCCAAGGTGTTTGACTTCATCGAGGGCGATGACACTAGCTGGGAGGTCGAGCCGCTTACCGAGATTGCCCGTTCCGGGCAGCTCGAGGCGTATCAGCATCGGGGCTTCTGGCAATCCATGGATACCCTGCGCGACCGCACGGTGCTGGAAAAGATGTGGGCCAGTGGCGAAGCGCCTTGGCGCAGTTGGAGCACCCCTTTATGAGCGGGTTCTGGTCGGGTAAACGCGTTCTCATCACCGGACACACTGGGTTCAAGGGGTCCTGGCTAAGCCTGTGGCTGAGCGAACTTGGGGCTGAGCTCTTCGGAATCGCGTTAGAGCCCGAAGAGCGAGTGCTGTTCGATGTGTTAGATCTGCCGTCGCGGATGATGCACAGTATCCTCGATATCCGGGACGCCGACCGCCTCTATAGCCGCGTGGTGGAGATTGACCCGGACATCGTGTTTCACTTAGCTGCGCAACCGCTAGTCATTGATGGTTACCATCGCCCGCTCGAGACCTTCGACACCAACGTCTTGGGTACCGCAAATTTGTTGAACGCTCTGCGTGACGCGCGCAAGCCTCGCGCGATCGTCTGCGTGACCACCGACAAGGTCTACAAGAACCGCGAGTGGGAATTCGGCTACCGCGAAGAAGACACTTTGGGCGGGCATGACCCCTACAGCGCTTCCAAAGCGGCCGCTGAACTGGTCGCGGCCAGCTATGGAAGCAGCTTTTTCCACGGCGACAGCCAAGTACGCATAGCTACGGCGCGGGCGGGGAATGTGATCGGCGGCGGCGACATGTCTGCCAATCGGCTGGTCCCTGATATCGCACGATCTTTGTCGCGCGGCCAGCCACTGGCGCTCAGGCATCCAACTGCAGCGCGCCCATGGCAGCATGTACTAGATCCTCTGAATGGATATATCACGCTGGCCGAGGCGCTTTACGACGACAAGGAGCGCACGCTGCCGACGGCGTTCAATTTCGGCCCGGACCGCGATGCCGAAGAAACTGTGGCGCAATTAGTGCGAGTTGCCAGTAACACTTGGAAAATGGATTGGCCGATCACCGAAGTCGAAAGCGCCTATCACGAAACCGAACGCCTGATGCTGAACACTGATCGGGCTGCTAGGGTGCTGAATTGGTCGCCTCGTTGGGGGTTCGAGCAATCAGTTGCTGCGACCATGAGTTGGTATAAGGCGCGGTTCGAAGATGCGTCCTTCGACGCTGAGTTATTCACCCTGTCACAAATTGGAAGCTTCCGCCGTGAAAATCACACCGCTTGAAATCCCCGCCGTTCACCTGATCGAGCTCGAGCCGAGACGGGACACGCGTGGGTTTTTTGCCCGCCTGAGCTGCCAGACGGAGTTTGCCGGGGGCGGGCTGGCGGGAAACTGGCTTCAGATCAACAATTCGCTAACTGCAGAGGCCGGTGTAGTGCGAGGGCTGCATTTTCAGCGCCCGCCAAGCGCCGAAGTGAAGATGGTACGATGCGTCAAAGGCGCTATTTTCGATGTGGCGGTCGATCTGCGGGCCGGGTCAGCCACCTTCGGGCAATGGGTCGGCAGAACGCTCACGGCCGAGGGTCGCGACATGCTTTATATACCTGAAGGTTTCGGTCACGGTTTTCAGAGCCTCGAACCGGATAGTGAGATCATCTACTTCAATACGGCGAACTACGCCTCCAAACTGGAGGGCGGCGTACGCTTTGATGATCCGGAGGTGGGTGTTGAATGGCCGCTGCCGATATCCTTCGCGTCGGATCGAGACAATTCCCTGCCGACCCTTAGAAATCTTGATCCAATACAGCTTGCCTGACAGGATCGTGACACATTTCACTGGTGCAAACGGAAAGCCCCCATGACCCATCGTGTACTCTACACCAAACCCTCGATCACCGATCGCGAGGTCGCTTATGCCACGGACGCCGCCCAGAGCGGCTGGGGGGCGAAGTGCTACGATTACATCTACAAGTTCGAAGACCTCTTCAAAGGCTACCTCGGGACGGAGTTCGCCGTCGCAACCTCCAGCTGCACCGGTGCGCTGCATATGGGTATGCATGCACTGGGCATCGGCCCGGGAGATGAGGTGGTAATGGCCGACACGAACTGGATCGCCTGCCCCTCGACAGTGGTGCATTTGGGCGCAATACCGGTGTTTGTAGATATAGACCCGATCAGCTGGTGCATTAGTCCGCAAGCCGTCGAGGCGGCGATCACGCCCAAGACCAAGGCCATCGTCGCCACCCATCTCTACGGAAACTTGTGCGACATGGATGCCTTGCTCGAGATAGGAGCGCGGTACAACTTGCCGATCATCGAGGACGCTGCCGAGGCGCTAGGGTCCGCCTGGGGCAATATCCGATGTGGATCTCGTGGAGCTTTTGGGACTTTTTCGTTCCATGGCACCAAGACCATGACCACCGGCGAAGGAGGCATGTTCGTGACCAATGACCCTGAGCTGAACCACAAGGTGCTGACGCTGAACAATCATGGCCGCGTGCCGGGTGAGACGCATCAGTTCTGGTCGCAGATTGCCGGGTTCAAATACAAAATCAGCAACATTCAAGCGGCGATCGGCTGTGCGCAGGTGGAGCGGCTGGATGAGCTGGTGGGCCGCAAACAGGCGATCATGCAGATGTATCGCGACCGCTTGGGGTCGGTGAACGGCATCACCCTTAACCCCGAAGCGCCCGGCACCACTAATTCCGTGTGGATGCCCTCGGCGGTACTGGCGCCCGAGCTTGGCGTCACCCGTCAGGATCTACTCGACGCCTTTGCGGAAGCCAATATCGACGGACGTGTCTTCTTTCACCCAGTGTCCTCCATGCCGCCCTTCGAAGACCAACCGCAGAATAAAGTGGCCTGGAACATCCCGAACCGTGCGATCAACCTCAACAGCTACCATGACATGACCGAGGCAGATATCGATCGTGTCGTGGCCTGCGTGCTGTCGACCATCGCGCAATGACGCCGGACACCCATGGTGAGCTAAGCCCGGGGACTAGCTGGATGCCAGTCAGCGCGCGTCCTGCACCGCCGGGCAACAAAGTTGCATTCATCGGCGCCAACAATCCGGAAACTGCTCGCATGCTGTGCGATGTGCAGGCGGCGACAGGGGTTGAGTTCATCGGCTTTTTTGATAATGATCTCGACAAGAAGGATAAGACATTCTGCGGGTTGCCGGTGTTCGGTGGGTTTGACGATTTGGTCACCTGCGACCGGACCGCCTTTGGCTTGGTCAATCTGATCACGCGCGATACTACGACGCGACATCAGACAACGCGGTTCTTCATCGATAATGGTTTCTCGGCGGCAGATTTCATCCATCCGTCCGTTAACCTCAATGGAGTGAGACTGGGGCAAGGCGTGTACCTGCAAGAGGGCGTCATCGTGCAGGGCGGGGTCATCGTAGCGGATAATGTCTGTGTGAACTCTGGGGCGACCATTTCGCATGAGACCTGTCTGGGGACGTCGTGTTTCGTGGCGCCCGGTGCCACGCTGGCGGGACTTGTCAGCCTTGCGCCTGGCGTCCTGATCGGGGCGGGGGCAGTTGTCATGCCGCGGCTCACGCTGGGGATGGGAACAACCGTCGGAGCGGGCGCCGTGGTTATCAGGGACACTCCCGCGCGCGCTGTCATGGCTGGCGTTCCGGCCGTCCAGAAGTACAAATCCCCCGATGACGAAGTTTTCCTACCTCTGTTTCCGACTAGACCTGAATGACCACCGAACCGATGGCGACAGCGGCCCCTCGTTTCTCAATCTGCATCCCCTCGCGCAACCGGCTTGAGGCGGTCAAGCAGACGGTCCAATCTGTTGTCGCGCAAGGCTATGACAACTGGGAGATCGTGATCTCCGACAACTCCACCCAGTCTCGCGGTGCGTTGGCGGAGTGGGTGGCGATGCTGGCCCTTCCGCAGGACAAGATTCGTGTCGTGGATGCCGGCGGTGATCTTCAGATGGACGAAAACTGGGAGTCCGCCACTCGACCTGCGCGGGGAGAGTATATCCTTGTTGTCGCGGATCGCTGGCAGCTTCGAAACGGCATTTTGCAGGTGTTCTCCAATATTGTCGACCGGTTCGATCCGGATCTGTTCTTCTGGGCCGGTACTAAACCTTGGCAGTTCGAGGCCCTATTTACAGCGCCCGGCGTACCTCCGCCGTTGAAAATCTCGAAATCATCGACGGATGAGATTTTGGGCGCGTTCCTGAATTTCCGCGGGTTCGAAACGGAATCGGTCTACGGGCAGGCGATCCCGCGGGCCCTGAACGGTGCCTACAAGCGCGACTTGGGAGATAAGGCTCGCGCTATCTGGGGAGAGTTGTTCCGGCCAATCTCGCCCGACTACACATCGGCCATGGCGTTTCTTCTGCTCGGGCAAAGCTGCATCAAGATCCATGAAATGATGTACACGCCGATCAAGGGCGCGGGGAGCAATTTTTCCAACACTTCGGTGCTGGGGCTGGGTCATTATCTGAAGACCTTTCCGAACTGCCATGTCTGGCGTGGCCTTGATGAAGATATCGTTTTCTCGACCGTGCTTAACGATGTAGAAAACACCCTCAAGGCCACCGAGAAGGGCCGGGCTTGGATCACACGGATGAATGTCGAGAATGCGCTGAAATGCATGATGTCCGAGCTTAACTTCAAGGAGTTCAATGGCAGCCTGCTGCCGGTCGGGAAAATGCGCGAGGCAATCTATGCGCTTGCCGCCCGCGAGGAGTTGTCGGAGCAACAGATTGCCAATCTCGAGACCTATGTCTCTGGCAGCCGCCATCGTGCGGTCGAATCGCGGCGGTGGTTGCGGCGGTTTGGCCTGTATGATCAAGCTCGGTCACTGAACGATAGGCTGCGCCATAGTGGCCGGAAAACCCGCATAGCTGGCATGATTGAGACCGAAGACGTTGCTGCACGTGGGATTGAGGTGATCGCGTGAAGATATCGGGCAGCGGGTCAGGAGCAACAAGGTCTCGAGCGGCGTTTGACAGGCTAAGGGCCCTGCATGTCGCATTCCATTAAGTATCGTGCCGATGTTGACGGCTTGCGGGCGCTGGCGGTCATTGCCGTCATCTTGTTCCATGCCGAAATTGCGCTGGGACCGATCAGTTTTCGGGGCGGGTTCCTCGGGGTCGACGTCTTCTTTGTCATCTCGGGGTTCCTGATCACCTCGATCCTGCGGCGTGAACTGATGCAGACCGGCCGAGTGTCGATTTCAAGATTCTACGACCGGCGGTTTCGGCGGATTGCGCCAGCGCTGATTTCGACCTGCCTGTTCACCATCCTCGTGGCGCAATTCATTCTGCTTCCGCATGAACTGGAGCGGTTCAACGTCAGTTTGC
Source organism: Paracoccaceae bacterium (assembly GCA_045106875.1). GTDB lineage: Bacteria > Pseudomonadota > Alphaproteobacteria > Rhodobacterales > Rhodobacteraceae > Thermohalobaculum. The sequence continues at coordinate 23,044 of JBGCFK010000052.1, forward strand.
TGGCCACACTGGGTTTCATCGCGAATATCTTTTTTTGGAGCGAGATCAGTTATTTCGCGGTCGCCGCCGATCAGCAGCCCTTGCTGCATATGTGGAGCCTCGCGGTCGAAGAGCAGTATTACGTGGTCTTTCCGCTGGCGCTCTGGGCCTTCGTGCGGTGGTTCGGCTGGCGGGTCACGGTCATCTCGATCGCGGTGGTCATGCTGGCCTCGGCTACACTTCATGCCTGGGGGGCGGTGGCGATGCGGTCGGCCAGCTTTTACCTGACCCCGTTCAGGGTTTGGGAATTGTTGGCCGGGGCGCTTGTGGCCATGATGGGTGAGCGCAGGGCGAGCTTGACCCCAGCGGTGGCGTCCGGACTGGGCATCATTGGCGCGGGCTTTGTGCTAGTGCCGATGGTAACCTTCGAGCCGCTGGATGCGCCCTCGGTGTTTCCGGTTACCTTGGCCGCGGTGGCGGGAACCAGCATGATCATCATGGCAGGCCCACAGGCGGCGGTGGGCAAGCTCCTGTCCTCGCGTCCGGTCGTTGGCTTCGGCCTGATCAGTTATTCCCTCTACCTCGTGCATCAGCCGATCCTCGCCTTTGCCCGTGTCCGCGCGCTGGAACATCCGAGTGAAGCGATGATGACCGGTCTGGCTCTGCTCTGCCTGCCCTTGGCCTATCTGTCCTGGCGCTTTGTCGAGGTGCCGTTCCGCAGGGCGGAGCGGGCCGGGCCTCGCGCCTTCTACAGCAGCCTGGCAACGATAAGCGTGCTGATCGTTGCCGTGGGGTTGGGAGCAATCCAGGCCGGGCTCGGGCATCGGTGGAGCGGGGAGACCCTTGAGGTTGCGGAGATCGTGAACGCTCCGACCAACGGGCTCTCGGCGCTGTGTCACGGCGATCTGACCTCGCCGGATTGCGCCACCGACGCGGCGCCGCGCACGGTGTTGTGGGGGGATAGCTTTGCCATGCATCTGGCACCAGGCCTTGTGGCGCAGGGCGTGCCTTTCCGGCAGATCACCAGACGCAGCTGCGCGCCGTCGTTGCTGGCAGAGACCAGACCGGTCGGAGACACGGGGGCTTTCACCACCACGGAGTTGCGGTGCGAGGTGTTCAACGCGGATGTCCTCGCCCTAATCACGATTGAAGCCGCCGCGGGCCGGTTGGACCATGTCTTGATCTCGTCACGTGAATACGGCCTAAAGGCTGGATCTTTGCGCCATATCCCGACCGAGGAAAATCGGACCCCGGAACGCGTGGCCGCGGAGTTGGGTGTGGTCATGGCGCAGCTGGAGGCGTTGGGAGTCTCCGTCGGGCTGATTACCGCCCCGCCGCCCGGGCCCTTTGACCCGGGCCAATGCCATCTGCGGTCGGTCGCCTTCGATGACCTCTCATCCGACTGCACATGGGCGTTCCCGCCCGGGCATGGGGCCTATCCCCTGCCAGCGCTGGCCGAACGCTACGGGGCCCAGATCTTCGACCTGTCGCAGATCGTTTGCCCTGAGGAACTCTGCGCCGCGGCCCGCGGCGACCTCTTAATCTACCGCGACAACGGCCACCTGACGCCGGGCGGCGCGGAGCACGTGTTCGCAAGTGGCGCGGCGAACCGGTTCTTGACCGAGCTGGGCGTTACAACGGTGGCGTCAGAATGAGCAGCCTCGGCCGCGCCTTGGCAGGCTTCATGTCCTCGTCCCTGTTCGGGTCGGCGACACAGGTCATCAAGGGCAAGATCTCGGCCGTTTTTCTGGGGGCCGCCGGGGTTGGCGTGCTCAACCAACTCTCCCTTTTCTACAGTCTGGCGATGACGCTTTCTAGCCTTGGCTTTCGCAACGGTGTCACGCGCAATGTCGCGGTGACGGCTGCGGAAGCTGGCGATGCAGGCGAGGTCGAAGCGGGGGTGTTGCGGCAGTTTAGCTCCTCTTTCCTGCTGGTTGCCGCCATGTCCTTGCTGGTTTCGGCCGGCTCGATCCTCGCCTCGGCGCAGATCTCGGATCTGCTGTTCGACGATGGCGGTGACCGACGCCTTTTGGTGGTTGTAGTCGCCGTTGCGATCCCGGTGGGGGTCGCCGGCATCATCTACCAGGCCTTGCTGAACGGGCTGCGCATCGTCGGGCCGCTGGTCAAGGCGCGGATGATGGCTGATGGGTCCAGTGTGATTGCCTTTGCGGTTCTTGTCATTCCCTTCGGCATCGTAGGCGCAGCCCTTGGCTTTGTCTTTCTGCAGGTGGCGTTTCTTGCGCTGGTGGTCCGCGCGACATGGTTCGCAGCGCCGTCTTTCGCCGTTCCGCGCGCCCAGACCTTCCAGTTTGCCGAGGTGAAACGGAATGTCGCCTTTGGCACCCATAGCGTGATTGTCGGGGTCACCGGCTTGTGTGCCTCGCTGTTCATTTCGCGTTTCATCATTTCGTCGCTCGAGCTCGAGGCGAACGGCTACTACGTCGTGGCGATCAAGATCGCCACGGTCTATCTGGGTGGGCTGTATGCGGCGGCGTCGGGATACTACCTGTCCAGCGTCGTGAAGGCTGGCGCGGAGAATTCCGTGTCCAGCACCATCGATGAGGCCATCAAACTGTATCTGGCGGTCGTGGCGCCGATCATTGTAGTGCTGATGGCCGGCGGCGAGATCCTCGTTTTGGCGTTTTTCTCGGCCGAGTTCCTGCCGGTGGCCGTGATCTTGCTGTTCTTGCTGCCAGGGGATTCGATCCGGCTGGTAGCTGAGACTATGGGGCAGGCGCTTGTTGCTCAGAAAAGACTCGTCTCCTCTTGCATCGTCTTTGCGCTTTGGGCGGCGATCTACTGTACCGGGGCGGTCCTGCTGCTGCCGCGCTTGGGGCTGGTGGGCGTGGCGGTGGCCTATACGACCAGCCAGCTCTTGCTGCTTGCGATGCTGCTGGTGACCTGCCGGCGGCTTCTGGACTACACGCCGTCGAGAGACACGGTTTTCACGGTGCTGCGCGCGATGGCGCTGGTCACCTCGGCGTCGGCCGTGTGCTGGCATATCTCCAATCTTTTCCTCACAATGCTGGCCTGCGCTGCGCTCGTCGCGATCTGGGTACTTGTTTCCATGCGCGACGCCTTTTTTGCCCGAACGGTGAGCCGGCTGTGGCAGGTGCTGCGTGGCAGATTGCGCCCCTGCCAGTGACTCGGTGCCGCGAGATGACTGGGTCTGCCTGCGTGGTCTTTGTCGCGACCTGTCTGAACCGCCTAAGATGAAGATCCTCCATATCATCGAGACGTTGAACACGGGCGGCGCCGAGCGGCTCTTGGTGACTATGCTGCCGGAGCTGGTGCGCCAGGGGCACGAGGTGCATGTCGCGGTGATGCGGCCGCCGACGCCGCTGAAATCTGAACTGGAGGCTGGCGGCATCCCGGTGCATGTCATGCCCTGCCGCGGCAAGTGGCACGTGCTGCGGCAGGCGTGCGATTTGGCGCGGCTGGCCCGGTCGCTGCAGGCCGATGTGGTGCACGCGCATCTCTATTTTCCGATCCTCGTGACGGCCGTTGCGCGCAGCCTTGGCTGGCTGGGCGCAGTGACCCATGCCAGTTTTCACAATCTCGCTTATACTGGGGCTAACCGGAAAACATGGAAACTGGCCGCCCGCCGGCATCTGGCGGGATTTTTCGTGCGGCGGGGAATCGAACAGCCGCAGGCCGTCAGCGCCGCGACGGCTGCGCATTTCTCTGATGCCTTCGGCCTTAAGACCATAGCGGTTCTACATAATGCCTTCGACACAGCCTGCACGCAGACCCTGCAAATCACCCGTGGGGTGGCCATTGTTCTGCCTGGGCGCCTTGTGCCGGAAAAAGGGCATGGGGATCTGATCTCGGCGATCCGGATGTTGGGACCGGACTGTCCGCCGGTCGTCTTTGCTGGCGATGGTGCCCTGCGGCCGCAGCTGGAAGCCGAGATCGCCGAAGACCAGTTACCGATCTCAATCACTGGGGCGCTCAGCCATCCCGACATGCTACGCACTATCGCCAGCGCGCGTCTGGTGGTGATTCCGTCGCGGTTCGAGGGGTTTGGCCTTACCGCGCTCGAGGCGCTGGCGTTAGGCAAGGCGGTGGTCGCTACCGATGTCGGCGGTCTACCGGAAGTGATGGGAGAGCTGGGGTGCAAGGTGCCCGCCGCCGATCCCGCGGCGCTTGCCGAAACCTTGCGCCGGGTGCTGGCCGATGACGCCTGGCTGGACGAACAGGCACAACGCGGCCCGAGCCAGGCCGCCAAGTTTGCGGTTGCGACGATCGCGCAGCAACAGATTACTCTCTACAAGAATGCGATCCAACGGAAGGTCTAGGGTCATGCCCTCTGTTTTGTACATTTCTTACACGGGATTGATGGACCCATTGGGCCAGAGCCAGGTGTTACAATACGTCTTGGCCCTGAGACGGGCAGGGCATCAGATGACGGTTCTAAGCTTCGAGAAGCCCGAAGCCCTGAGAGATGGGGTTCGCCTGGCGGCAATGCAGGCGCTTTGCGATGAGGCTGGCGTCGATTGGCGGCCGCGGGCGTGGCACAACAAACCCATCGGGATTTTGGCAACGCTCTACGACCTTGTCGCGGGGCGCGCGCAGGCCATTCGTATTGCCCGTGAGGTCAAGGCAGAGGTCGTGCATTGCCGCAGCTACATCGCGAGCCTGATGGGGCTTGCGGTCAAACGCGCTATCGGGGCCAAGTTCATCTTCGACATGCGCGGTTTCTGGCCCGACGAGCGGGTCGATGGCGGGATCTGGTCAAGATCAAGCCTAGTTTATCGCGTCTTCAAACACGTGGAGCGCATCCTGTTTCTGAGCGCAGATCATATCGTGTCGCTGACGAAGGCTGGGATCCGCGAATACGAGGCCTTCGATTACATGCAAGGTCATCTGCCCAAATCGACCGTAATCCCCACATGCACCAACCTTGATGTGTTTCAGCCGCAGGATGCCCCAAGGGAAGGCTTCACGCTCGGATATGTTGGCTCTGTCGGAAGCTGGTATCTGTTCGATGAGGTTGCCGAAGCCGTCACACGGGCTTTCACGATGCGCGCTGATGCACAGTTTCTTGTGATCACCCAAGGCAGCCACGATCTGGTTCGAAAAGCCTTGGAAACGGCAGGCGCTGATCTTGACCGGATTGAAGTGCGCAGCGCAGATTTTTCCGAAGTAGCCCATCAGATCGCCCGCATGGATGCGGGCATCTTCTTCATCCGCCCCGCATGGTCCAAACGCGCCTCGTGCCCGACCCGCATGGGCGAATTTCTGGCCTGCGGCAAACCCTGTCTGACAAATGGCGGTGTGGGTGACGTGGCTGAGGATTTGGAGGAAACTGGAACCGGTATTGCGCTTCCGTCAATCGGAACCGAGGGCGTGGATTTCACCAGTCTCGATGCCGCTTTGGATACCCTGTTCGATATGGCCGCTGATCCAGAAATGCGCACCCGCTGCCGGTCAGCTTCAGAAGAGCGGTTCTCTCTGGCGACGGGCGTTGCAGCCTATTCAGGCATTTATCAGCGCCTCGCCCGCCAGGCGACATGACCCGCGTGCTGTTTCTGACGCGCTATCCTGTGGAAGGCGCTTCCAGCCGCTACAGAGTATTTCAGTACCTCAAGCACCTTGATGCGCTTGGAGTGCAGGCGGAGGTCCAAAGTTTCATGGACACGTCGATGTATCACTTGTCGCTCGCCCCCGGGCGCACTGGTGCTAAGATTTGGGCGACCGTGCGGGCCACTGTCAAGCGTCTGTGGGTCTTGCGCAAATGGCGGCGCTACGATGCGCTTTACCTGCAGCGCGAATTGCTGCCCTTCGGGCCACCCCTCATCGAGGCCGCGCTCAAGAAACGCGGGGCGGTGTTGTTTTTTGACTATGACGATGCGCTCTTTATCAAGAAGCCCTCGCGCTATAATAAGATCGCCACCGCGCTTAGGTCAGGCGACAAGACGCGGGACTTGTTTCGGCTCGTGGATTGCGTGGTTGCGGGCAACAACTGGCTCCGGGACGCCGCCATCACCGATGGCGCCAAGCGAGCCGTCACCCTCGAGGTTGCCGAAGATACCACACGGATCCCGATGCATGCGACCCATTCCAATGACGCGCCTGTTATAATCGGCTGGCTTGGATCTCCCTCTACGGTCAAGTATCTTAAGTTCATCGAACCTGTTCTGCAGAGGGTCGCCACAAGGTATCCTTATGTTCGATGGGAAATCACGGGTGGAAATGATTTCGAGATGGAGGGCGTTGACTGGCAGCTCAAGGATTGGTCCCTGGAGGGCGAGCTGGAGGCGCTGGCGCGTTTCGATATAGGGTTGATGCCTCTGCCTCCCGAGGATTGGGCTAAGGGCAAATCCGGCGGCAAAGCACGGACTTATATGGCAGCCGGTGTTGTCCCGATTGTCGCAGACATCGGATATAATCGCGAGCTTATCCGCCACGCAGAGACCGGATTTCTATGTGCGACGCCCGAAGACTGGGACACCCATCTCGTGCAGGTGATCGAGGATGCCGCCCTGCGCCAGCGCATCGCCTCCGCCGCCAGAACAGAGGTCGAACGGAGGTTTGATCCAGTGATCATCGCCGCGAGTCTGGTGCGCCTTCTCAAGGATGTGGTGGAAGATGCCAAAAAACACTGACATCATTGTCCTCGGTTTGTCTCCGACCGGGCTTTATGCCGTGCGGGAGGCTGCAAGGGCCGGATACAGCGTGCTGGGGGTGGGTGCGCCTGGCGCGCCAGGGCTCTGGTCCCGATTTCTTGCAGACCGTATCGTCGCTGAGACGGCCGAAGACAGGGTTGCCGCCATTCTGCAGTGCGGCAAAAGGAAAGACGCGGACAAACCTGTTCTTATCATCACCTCAGATCAGGATCTCGAAGCGGTTTTGGCCAGGGCGGACGAACTTGCCGATCATGTCCACTTGCAAGGATCGTATCGGGACGGCCTTGCAGGTCGGATCATGGATAAGAATAGCTTCTACCAGCTGTGTAGGTCGGAGGGCATAATCTATCCGGCCTTGTGGTCCGCTACGGTCGATCAAGCCCGCCAATATCGTGACCAAATCGCTTATCCTGCGATGATCAAACCCGCCCGAATTCAAGACGTGAAACACCTGATGGCCGGTCAGAAAGGCTGGATTGTCAAAACCGCCTCCGACTTCGATACTGTCTTGCCAAGGATCCCGGATGAGGCTGGGGTGCTCTTGATGCAGGAAATCGTGCCAGGGCCAGAAAGCAACATCACCTTGTGGTGCGGTTATCTCGATCAAACTGGCCAAGTGCGTCAGCGCTTTACGGCGCGTAAATTGCGCCAGTACCCTCCAGGCTTCGGATCTGCGTCGCTTGTGCAAAGCGAGACCTGTTCGGAGACCGCTGAGATCGCTGAGAGACTGCTTTCTGGCTTGGGATACCGCGGAATCGCCGCAGCCGAGTTCAAGCGCCACCCCGAGACAGGGGTGTTGAAGATCATCGAGGTTAATCCCCGCCCGTCCTTGTGGTTTTCGGCTTCTACCCATGCAGATGTTTCGCTTGTCGAAACCGCTGTTGCAGAGGCAAACGATGCGCCCCTGCCTCCCCCCGCAGAGCAGAAAGATGGCGTGTTGTGGCGGTACACAGCCAAGGATCTCGCCTCATGCATGTTCTACGCTCTGAACAAGGACTTTGTGTTGCCTGCCCCAAGCATGGTGCAGAAAACACACGTCACGGCGCGCGCTGACGTGACAGGCGCGTGGGATGATCCCGCTCCGGGATTGGGTGAGTTGGCGAATTTTGTCAGCAAACTCGCCAAACGCCTTACCTCCAAAGCCGGAGGCCGGGCATGAAGGGTTCCTTTGTCATCTCGCTCGACTTCGAGCTCATGTGGGGCGTGCGCGACCATCGGTCGGTTGCCGATTACGGAGATGCCGTGCTTGGCGGGCGAGAGGCCATTCCGCTGATGCTGGCCCGATTTCAGGAGGCCGGTATCAGAGCGACCTGGGCCACGGTCGGGTTGCTATTCGCCAAGAGCCGCGAAGAGATGTTGGCCTTCGCACCAACGCACAGACCGCAGTACAAAGACATGACCCTCTCCCCCTACCCCGATATCGAAAACGGTGTGATTGGAGAGAACGAGGCGGAAGACCCGTATCATTTCGGCGCCTCCCTGATTGAAGAGATCGCCGATACGCCGGGCCAGGAGATCGCCACGCACACCTACAGCCATTTCTACTGCATGGAGCCTGGAGCGGGTGCTGAGGCTTTTGAAGCAGATCTCACATCGGCCGTCGCCATTTCAAAGAATGCAGGTCATAGGGTGCAGAGCATCGTCTTTCCCAGAAACCAGATGGGCCATGCCAGCGCCAAACAGAGCGCCGGGCTGGGCGTCGACATATATCGAGGGAGCGCCGAGGGATGGCTCTACCGACCACGCTCGGGCCAAGAGACAACCAAGCTGTTCAGGCTGGTCCGGTTCATTGACGGCGCCGTGCCCGTAGGCCCAAGCCAGGTCGTACGCCCGCGCCAAAACGGATCTGCGCTGAATGTTCCCGCGTCCCGCTTTCTGAGACCCTGGTCGGGAAAGCTGCGCGCGTATCATGCGCTTCATATCCGTCGTATCGAGACCGAGATGGCATCGGCAGCCCGGAGTGGCCAGTGCTATCACCTGTGGTGGCATCCGCATAATTTTGGCCGCGATATGGCCAATAATCTTGCCCAGCTTGACCGGGTGATTGCATGTTTCAAACGCTGCCGCGACGATTTTGGCATGGTTAGCAAGACCATGCGCGACTTCGCCAGCCCGTGACCGGATCATCGTAACCCATGTTTGTCTACCTTGGCATCTATACCGGGCTCGCGCTCTCAGCGATTGGTCGATACGATCACCGTAATACGTTCTTTTTCCTCTTCTGGGCGCTTTTCCTCATATGGTTCATGGGATTTCGCTATCAAACTGGATGCGATTACTCTGGGTATTTTCACAGATGGAATAATTTTTTCCCTCCAGAAGAACTCACACAGCTTTTTCAAGGAGAAGAGGCCGGCTTTTCGTTTCTCATGGGGTGGCTGATTGCCAATGAGTATGAATATACCTCCCTAAATGTCACTGCCTCCATAATATTGGTGGCATGCTATGTGGGTTTCGCCAGAGCGCATCCGTTCGCTCGTTTGCTTCTGGCGCTTCTATTTCCAGTGATCATCATTCAACTCGGCATGTCAGGCATACGACAGGCCATGGCTGGCGGCTTCCTGATGCTGGCGTTCAACGCCTTTATGCGACGGCAAAAACTTTGGACCGCAGCCTGGATTCTGGTTGGGATGCAGTTCCACGCAAGTGTCGTAATGTTCCTGCCAATCGCATTGCTTGCGGGGCGCGAGGTCAGTACCTTGAAGCTGGCTGCAAGTCTTACCGTATTGGGCCCGATTGCTGCGCTCCTGCTTGCTGATCGCTTTGATACGTACGAGAGCCGCTACCTTGACGGAGCAGTCACCTCCAGTGGAGCAATCATCCGATATGCGTTGATCTTTCTACCTGTTCCTTTCTTCATTCTATACCGTGAGAAAGTTCGCGAGGTATTTCCCGATGTTTATCCACTTCTCAAGATTGGAGCCCTGACGATTCTCGCTCTCGCTCCACTTGTGGTCTTGTCCTCAATCGCTCTGCACCGGCTAAACTACTATATTATGCCGCTCTCCATTCTACTCTGCGCGTATGTAGGAGCGATACTCTTCAAAAAGCCACACCAGGGGCACTGGCTCACGGTATTGGCCTATGGAGCCTACTCTTCCATTTGGTTCTTGAGTTCTTTTCACGCAACATATTGTTACGTACCCTATGATAACACTTGGTTCTATCAAGACCTGGACTTGTCGCGTTTCCAACGCTAACTAATATTGACTTGAATTGCTGCCGGCGATGATTTTTACCTCAGATGTAAGTATGCGCTTAGGTTCAGGACTCATTGATCCACCATATGACGGTTGCTGCGATGCAGATTGCTGAAAAGAATGTGTGGGCGCATCGGTCGTAGCGGGTCGCGATGCGGCGCCAGTCCTTGAGGCGCCCGAACATGCGCTCGACGAGGTTCCGGCGACGGTAGGTGTGTTTGCAGTAGGAGGCGGGTTCGTTGCGTCCTTTTCGCGGGGGAATGCAGGGTTCGATGCCGCGTGCCGTGATGGCGGCACGTAGCGCATCCCCGTCGTACCCCTTGTCGCCGATCAACGTTCTGGCGGACGTCGGCAAGGCTGGCAGGATGGTCGAGGCACCTTTGTAATCGCTGACCTGACCCTCGGTCAGAAGCATGATGATGGGTTGTCCGATCTGGTCGCACACTGCATGAAGCTTCGAGTTCAGGCCGCCTTTTGTTCGCCCGATACACCGGGGAAGCACCCCCCTTTTAACAGGCTGGCAGCGGTGCGGTGCGCCTTCAGATGTGTTGCGTCGATCATCACTTCGTCCGGCTTGCCACCTTGCGCTGCCAACCCGGCAAAGATCCGATCGAAAACACCCATGCGGCTCCAGCGTACGAAGCGATTGTAGAGTGTCTTGTGCGGTCCATAGGCAGTCGGTGCATCGCGCCAACGCAGCCCGTTCCTGATGACGAAGACGATCCCGGAGACGACCTTGCGATCATCCACCCTCGGAACGCCGTGCGACAATGGGAAGAACGGCTCGATCCGGCGCATCTGCGCCACCGACAGCCAAAACAGATCACTCATGAAAGCACCTCCATACCGACAGTGAGTCAGACATGCCGCGTCACAGCAACCGATTAATGGGTCCTGAGCCTAGGGCTTTCCTAGAGCTTTACTGAACAGTCAAGTGCTCACAAAGTGCATCACATTTAGGCTGAAGCACATCTTGTGCCAATGTTTCCTGACTTCAAGGTCTTGTATGTACCCATATATTTCGCGAAAAGGTGGGGGAGATTCACGCGTATGCGGGCGGATCATTTTCTGCAAGTTAGTGTGCTAAGGAGCTTGCCAGTGCGTTTTCTTTATCGCCTTAATCCTATCGTCCTGCTTGTCGGCGTAATATTAACACTTTCAGCGTGCGACAGCGCTGAAGAACGCGCTGAGAGGCATTACCAGGACGCTCTCTCTTTAATTGCAGAGGGGGATATAGATCGCGCCATTGTTGAGCTGCGCAATGTTTTCAGTCTTGACGGTAACCGTCGAGACGCCCGCCGGACAATGGCGGAACTGCAAATGCAGCGTGGCGATCGTTCGGCCGCATATCGCCAATATCTGCGCCTTGCGGAACAGTATCCTGATGACCTTGATACTCGGATTGTTCTCTCCGAAATGGCGTTTCTTGGCGGTAACTGGGATGAGGTCGAGCGCCATGGCGCCCGGGCTGAGGAACTGGACTCCGAAAATGCGCGCGTTAAGGTCATTACGCTACTGCGCACCTACCGTGCCGCCACCGAAGCGGCTGCCGCTGCAGAGCTTCGTGAGATGGGACGGCTGGCTGAAGATATGCTGGCCGAGCAGCGCGATAACGCTCTTTTGCACAACATCATGGTTGATTTCGCCATACGTGAGCAGGATTTTGAGCGCGCCCTATCCGAAATCGACTGGGTGATTGCGAACGACCCTCAAAACAGCCGCAACTATCAAGAGCGTCTGCGGATCCTCGCCCAGCTTGGCGATGTGGATGCCGTCGAGGCTCAGTTGCGGGATATGGTCGAGATTTTCGCCGATAATCCGACGCACACGTCCACGCTGATCCGCTTTTATCTAACGCGACAGGATCTCGATTCTGCTGAAGGGTTTCTGCGCGAGCGTGTGGCGGCGGCGGACCCCGAAGATATCCAACCGACTCTTGATTTGATCCGGTTTCTTGTAGAACTGCGCGGGGCTGATGCCGCGCGATTGGAGACTGAAAAAGCTATTGCTAACCATCCTAATCCAGCGACTTTCCATGCGTTGGCGGCTACGCTGGATTTCTCGGAAGGTCGGCAGGAAGAGGCTATCACAGCGCTCGAAGCTTTACTGGCCGATGCCCAACCTTCTGAAGAGTCACAGACGATCAGGATGTCATTAGCCAGAATGCTGATGGCAACTGGTAACGAAGTTGGCGCTCGGGCTCGAGTCGAAGAAACCCTTGCTAAGGACGACACCCATCCTGCAGCTCTCAAGATGCAGGCCGCTTGGCAAATTGAGGCCGACGATACAGACGCTGCGCTGAGCGGCCTTCGGGTGGCGCTTGACCAGAACGCCGAGGATGCTGAAGCGATGACATTGATGGCCAGCGCCTTTGCTCGCGCGGGACAAAAAGAACTGGTCCGGGAATATCTGGCCCGCGCGGTCGAAGTTTCCAGCAATGCGCCAGCTGAAACATTGCGCTTTGCGCAATTGCTCATCAAGGAGGGAAACTATCTTCCTGCCGAGGATATTCTGCTGTCTGCGCTGCGCCTGGCTCCGTCAAATATAGGCATCCTAGTCCAACTTGGGTCTGTTTATCTGAGAATGGATGATTTTGGTCGTGCACAAAGTGTTGCCGATGTGTTGCGCCGCATTGGCGGGGAAACTGCAGCGGAAGAGGCCAATAAGATCGAGGCTAACCGACTGACCCGGCAACAAGGCGTTGATGAAGCCCTCACATTTCTAGAAGGCATCGCAAACTCCGACGACGCTACACTCGCAACGCGTGTGACGCTTGTACAGGCGCAGATCAGTATTGGCGATACCGAAAGTGCGGTTACCCTGGCGCAGGAGTTGAAACAGGAATACCCTGACAATAAGTCCCTTAATATTGTGCTTGCTGTAGCCCATTCGTTAAATGGGGATTTGGATATGGCGACCTCCCTTTACCAAGGGCTTCTTGACACAGATCCCGTCCGTCCGAGTATCTGGCTTGAACTGTCACGGCTTCAGCAGCGCCAGGGGGATCGGGAGACCGCTAAATCCTTGATCGACAAGGCTTTGACTCACGCGCCCGAAGCTGCGAACCTCTTATGGGCCAAGGCATCTTTCCTCGAGCAGGACGGCGATATCGACGCCGCCATCGAGATCTATGAACAGCTTTATGCGCAGAATTCAAATTCGTTGGTGGTGGCCAACAATCTCGCGAGCCTGCTGGCCACCTATCGCAATGATGGCGAAAGTCTGGACAGGGCTTGGCTGATCGCCCGGCGCCTGTCGAGTGCCGAGGCGCCAGCTTTGCAAGACACCTATGGCTGGATTCTGCACCGTCGGGGCAACAGTGCGGATGCGCGCTCATACCTTGAAAAAGCTGCTGAGGGCCTGCCCAATGATCCGTTGATTCAGTATCATCTAGGTCAAGTTTACAATGCTTTGGGTCAGACGAATGAAGCGTTGGGACAGCTGCGCAAAGCTATCAGCCTCGCAGGCCCAGCTGATACCCGTCCCCAGATTGAGACCGCGCGCGAGCTGCTGCAAAGCCTGCAGAACGCAGATGATCCAAAAGACTGAACCTCAAGAGCACAATGCGATAAACGAAATTCCCTAACGCTTGGTCTAGGTATTGCGCAATATGCTTCGGCGATGATGCAGCGATGGCAGCTTGTCTATTTCTCGGAGGAGGAATTGATCTGAGCTTGCGGCTTGCGGATGTTAATCTGATGCATTTCTGGTGGCAGCTGGTCTTCTCCAATTGGCACAAAGCGTGTTTCTCCATCGGCGCTGAGCCTTTCCCACCCCAAAAGCGCCCCGGCTTCATCGTATCGTGCGACATCGGTCCAAGGGGCCGACCAGTAGAGGGTCGGATCGAAATAGGCTTTGCGACCACTTGCGTCATAGTTGATGGATGTCAGCTTTATGCCGCTCGCCGCATCGGCATATTGACGGATCTGATGTTCGGGAAAGTCGATTGAGATCATGCTTGGGGCGCTATCGTGAACGCCGTTATTGGCGAAAACGCCGATATCGACACGCGAGACGCGACGCTCTACGAATCCGTTCTTTTGGGGCGTGGAGAGTCTCCATGGGTTGTGCCAGGCGATGGTGATCCGCGCGCTGCGCCCATCCGGGCCCTGCGGTTCGATCCGAATGAGCGCTGGATCGCCTTGTAATATGCGCCATGCAAAAGACACGTCCCGGTCGTTCGGCGCTACCGTGTCTTCAGTCGTCACGACCAGGGTTTTCTCCCAGACATAGTCGCGCCACAAACGCCCAATGGCGGCGGGGCTGTCGAGAAGGCGCTCGTCAAGATCTGCAAGTCCGGCCTCTGTGTTAAAGCTGTCTTCTATAACGCGGAGCCGGACCAGTGGTGGAATGTCCTCTGGCCGCATCTCGGCGGCCTGGGCCACCATCCGGCCCGTCCGGATCCGCCGTCCATTAAGGACGGGCGGATGGGCGATCCCGGACCGATAATCTTCACGCGACGCGACCGAGGTGAGGTTGCGGCGCAGTATCATCTGGATCGTTGGGGCGACTAGCCGCGCTTCGCGCATCGCTGCGAAAGTGTCGGCGGGAAAGGCTGCAAGCGTCATCGCGACCGCTTCCAAAAACGCCCTGTCCGACCCGGACGACCCCTGACTGACAATCATGTAAGGCCAGTTAATTGGGTAGAAGTCCTCAGCGTCGTAATCACGATGCTCCGGATAGACATAGATTTGATTGTTCGCATAGAGCAGGGGCGTGACTGCTCGCCAGAACGGATTTGTCATAGCGAGTCGTGGCAGGCTACGGCGCAGCGCGCCGTTCCTCATGGCGGTTGACGAATTGCCCAGTACGACGGCTGGCAGAAAGATCCGGCCTGCGAGGCCATAGTCAAACTGCTGGTTGATCAGGCCCGCGCTGTATTTTAGGCGCGCGAGCTGGGGAAATGCGTCGGGGTTCAGTGTCGAATGCCCTCGGTCGCGATTATCGTAAAGAATGCCAGCAAAGCCGTTGAGGTCGATCTTACTATTGAGGTGACGCAGTAGCCGCACCCCATCCCCCTTCAAT
>JBGCFK010000520.1:0-6371 GCA_045106875.1 Paracoccaceae bacterium
GCTGTTGGGTCAGGTGCAATGGGGGCGGCTGGACGGGCTGTTGATCGACTTGCCTCCCGGCACGGGCGATGTGCAGTTGACGCTGCGCCAGAAGGCCGAGGTCACGGGCGCGGTCATCGTCTCGACCCCGCAGGACATCGCGCTGCTGGACGCACGCAAGGCCGTCGACATGTTCCACAAGACCGGCACACCGGTGCTGGGCGTGGTGGAGAACATGTCGACGCATATCTGCTCGAACTGCGGACACGAAGAACACATCTTCGGCCATGGCGGTGCCGAGAAGGAAGCCGAGCGCATCAACGTACCGTTCTTGGGCTCGATCCCGCTGGACATGTCGATCCGGGAAGCTGCGGATGGCGGTGCACCCATCGTGGCGGCGAAACCCGAAAGCCCGCAAGCTGGCGCGTTCAAGGACATTGCCGAAGGACTGATCCGTCTGGGTGCCGCTGGCTGACCATGGCTGAAGAGCCCTCCTTCCCGCCACTCCTGACCGGGGAGAAGGCCCCCGCAGGCATTGACCCGTTCGAGAAAGCGCGTGTCGCGGCCATGATGGGCTGTGATGCCGGGCTGGTGATCTGGGCGGACCGTGCGGATGCGCTGTCGGCTGCGATCGTGCTGGCACCGGAACAACCTCTGGCGGACGCGATCTCGGTGATGTTCGCGCCTGCTATCGGGTTCGTCGATGCGCTCGGCGCGCTTGGCCCGCCGGAAGTGGCAATACACCATGTCTGGCCCGGCGGTTTCCGCGTGAACGGCGCACTTTGCGGCGGGCTGAAGGTCGCAGCATCGACAGCTGACACCGATATGGAGCCCGACTGGCTGGTGGTTGGCATCGACGTTCCGTTCATGCCCGAGGGCGAGGGCGGCGACGATCCCCAGCGGACGTGCCTCTACAACGAGGGTTGCGCCGAGGTCACGCCCCGGCAACTGCTTGAAAGCTGGTCCCGTCATACGCTCCATTGGATCCACCGCTGGCTGGAGGACGGACTGGCGCCGCTGCATTCAGCATGGAGGGAACGCGTCTGGGAGATGGGCCAGCCACTGCCCGATGGCTCGGGCACGTTCATGGGCCTGGACGAGCTTGGCGGAATGCTGGTCAAAACGGCTAAGACCACTACCCTGCGCCCTTTGACCGAAGCACTCAGAACCGAATGAAACTCGCCCGCACCATCCGCTTTGACGAGTCCGATGACAACGTCTTCGAGCGCACTGCTCAGCCAGACGAATGGGCCATTTCGGGCGCGTTTGAATTCTCGAACTGGACCGAGGCCGAACTGACGGGCAAGCAGCGTCAGGCCTTCGCGAATGGCTGGCTGGGGCTGGAAAGTTTTGGGCGCTCGACATTTGTCGCAGTGGCAGAGGTGACGGACGCGGAGTATGCCGCTGCCGAGGACGCACTGGCGCAGCATTTCGTTGCGACTTACGGTGCACCAGATATGGACACCGCACGTTCCGTGGCTGTCGAAGAACTCGGCTACATGCGGGACATGTGCGAGGACCACGATGCCAATACGCTGCTGATTGTGGAGCGCACTTTGGTGGACGCAGGCGTGTCCGAGGCGTTTCGGGCACTCAAACCGCAAGAGGCCACGCTGGACCTCGTGGCCATCCATGGCGAGCTGGACGATATCTGATCTTCTGGATGCGCCCTCGTTGAGGTACCATTGGGCCATTGAAACCCGGGGGACCCAATATGCGCTGCTCAATCATTCTTACCACCTGCCTTGCTGTCTCGACCGCTACTGCGGCACTCGCTGACACCAAAGTCACTGTTGGCATCAAAGGGTACAATGACTTCTTCAAACGCTGCGATATCGGATTCGACAAGAAGACCACGTCATCACGGGCCTCGGTGATCTTCCGCGTTCTGGCAGGCAGCAAGGGCGGCGCCGTCTGTGAAGTGGAGGACAGCTCCAGCGGTTGCCGCGACTCGGACGATTTCACGGCCACGTGCGATGACGTGACGGCAGTGGACGTCTTGCATGTGAAGTGCATGGACGCTGACAGGACACCGGTCTCGTGCGGCAAGGTCTCTATCAAGGCAAGGCCCGGCATGTCGGCGCCCGTGACGTCTCTGCCCACACCAGCCTCGGCGGAGGGAACGGTGCTGCTGGGCGGATTGCTGGGCGCGCCGAACTTCTCTGGCGGCTGCGCCCTTGGGCTGGCCTATGCGGCGGCGCCCGCCATCAAGCAGGTGAAGGTCGAGTACGATGTATTCGCAGGCGCCAAAACCGACCAGTGCAAAATGAACCTCGGCGGGAAGGGCGGTACGGGGCTGAGCTGCTCGGGCGGAGGCGACTACAGCTGCTCTGCCGTGACGAAAGTGAACATCACCAAGGTCACCTGTGAAGACTCGGACGACGTGGTGGATTGCGGGCCAGTGACGATCAGCGGCGCAGATCCGGGTGTGTTTTTCGACGCTCGCTGATCCCACCGCAGCAGCGGCAGGGCCCGCGCGCGGGGCGGGTGGGCAAAGACCAGGATGTCGGCAAAAGAATAGCTCTCCAGGGAGCGCGCGGGCCTGTCAGCTTGGGAACCGCACCAGCAGATCGGCAACCTGCGCCTGCGTCAGAAAACTCGTTTTCTCGCCGCGGAGCATCAGCATCAGCTTGGCGGTCTCTTCCAGTTCCTCGGCGGCATAGACGGCTGCATCCAGCGACTTGCCCGCCACGACGGGACCGTGGTTCGCCAAAAGCATCGCATGTGCGTGTTTTGCAACCTTGCGCACGGCATCGGCCAGGCTCTTGTCACCTGGCGGAAAGTAGGGAACCAGCGGACACTTGCCCACCCGCATCACGTGATAGGCTGTGATGGGCGGAAACACGTCCTCGGGATCAATCTCGGCCATGCAGGACACGGCCACAGAGTGTGTCGAATGCAGGTGCACCACCGCTGACATTTCGGGGCGTTCCTCATACATGGCAAGGTGCAGAAATTCCTCTTTCGAGGGCTTGTCCCCGCCCAGATGTGCGCCATCAAACCCGACCTTGGCGATGCGTTCAGGGTCCAGCCGACCCATGCAGGAATTCGTCGGCGTGATCAGGAAGCCATCTTCCGTCTTGATCGAGATGTTTCCGGACGACCCACAACCGTACCCCCGATCGTAGAGCGACTTGGCCAACACAGCGATCTGGTCGCGGGTCTTGTTCTCGTTCATGGCGCGGTCTCCAGCGCATCGGCGAAGAATGTCTCGGCACCGAAATTGCCCGATTTCAGTGCCAGCGCCACGGGGGCGTCCTCGATGGTCGCACACCAGGGCACACCCGGTGCGATCTGCGGGCCAACAGCCAAGCGCTCCACACCCAGCGCCGACGCCACGGCGCCCGAGGTCTCGCCGCCGGCCACGATAAACCGGCAGACGCCCGCGTCGCGCGCACGGAGCGCTACACCGGAAAGCGTGTCCTCGACTATTTTGGCCGCGCCGTCGACGCCAAGCCTCTCTTGCGCGGCCTTCACGGCTTCAGGCGGTGCGGTTGCAGCGACCAGCGCGGGGCCTGATTGCGACTGCAGCCATTGCCAGATTTCATCAATGGTTTCAGCAGCCTCAGCCAATGCAAGCGGGTCGAGCCGACGCAGTGCGCCACCACCCGCCTCCCACCGAGCAACCTGCGCATTCGTGGCCGCCGAACACGACCCCGACAGCAGGACCGCCTCGCCTCCGATCGCAGGCAACGCATCGGCCTTGCCACCTGCCAGCTTCCCTGCGCGCGCAAAGTTTCCGGGTAAGCCAAGACCCAGCCCCGAGCCTGCCGTGACAAAAGGCATACCCTCGCAGGCTTCCCCAAGCGCGGCCAGATGGACGTCTGTAACCGCATCGACAATCGCATGACGCACCCCTTCGGCACGCAAAGCATCCATGCGGGCGCGGATAGCAGCAGCACCGGATTCGACGTCCCTGAAGGCAATCAGCCCCACGGTCTCGCCGTCCAGTTGAGGCGATAGCCAGCGGCCAAGATTGGCATCCGTCATCGGCGTCAACGGATGATTCTTCAGCGGGCTCTCATGCAAAAGCTGCTCAAAAACATAGAGATGCCCCTGATAGATCGTCCGCCCCGCTTCCGGAAAAGCCGAGCAGTAGATCGTGAAGTCGGCTCCCGTTTCGAACATCAGAGCCAGCGAGACAGGACCGATATTGCCCTCCGGCGTGCTGTCAAAGGTCGAGCAATATTTGAAATAGCATTGCTCGGCTCCGGCAGCAGCGAGCCAACGCCAGGACGCCAGACTGTCATCAACGGCTTCAGGCACAGGTGCCGTCCGGGATTTCAGCGCAACCACGACGGCTTCAGCCTCAGGAACAGGGTCACCTGTCGCGGGACGTCCCAAAGCCAGCACGGTGCGCATGCCTGCCCGTGCGAGCATGTTGGCCAAGTCAGTTGCACCGGTAAAGTCATCGGCAACCGCGCCCAGCAATAGTTTCATGTTGGATCTCCCGTCAGATTTTGCGCCAGCGCAGCGTGCCAGTGTTGGGCAAGGGCGCACGCGGCCCGTCATACGCCACAAGCAACAGATCGGCACCGTCGAACGACCATTCTCGCATCAGCGAAGTGCCAGGCCGCCCTGCGACCGTAGCGATCTCGACATCGTGGAAGACCCGGTTGCCCTCGATCCGGTAGCTGCCGCAGTACCCCCCACCTATCAGCGGATCCGGAAATGGAGGGGCGTCAGGATCAGGGTCTCCCCCATGCATCAGGTGCGCGGCCATACGGCCTTCCGGCGTGTAGACAATCTGGCCCCTTGGCGCGGACCCAAGCGGATTGATCACCAGTCCATCCGGGAGAGCGATCGTATAGGTCACCAGCCTCCAAGTTCCGCAAAACGATGCGGTTGCATCAGACATCGACCCATCTCCGTTCATGATGGCTTTTGTACACGGCCTCTTCAATCTCGATATTGCGCAGGTAGGCCGAGGCCTCGGTCTCAGCCGTGGCGCCGGACCTGAGCGCCTCCAGCGCTGCCTTGTTGGTCAGGTAGACGCAATCTCCACCAAAGATCCGGTCCTCCCAGACATAATTCTGCGCCGTCCAATCATTGCTGTCATGCGCACGTACGGAAATCCCGCCATCTCCACTGAGGCGGATAGAGCCGCCCGGTCCGTCGATTTCCATCTCCCCCATTGTCAGACGGCGGTTCTCAGCAGCATGGCTGGCCAGACGGTTGCCATCGAAGAGACCACGCGCGCCCGAGGTAAAGTCGAACTGGATCACGCCCGCGTCCTCGCCTGCAATCACCGGGTTCAGCTTGGCCAGCCGGGCCGACACCGCTGTCACCTCGCCCATCAGATACCTGAAGGTGTCGATGAAATGGATGCCGGTTTCGTGGATCAACAGTCTGGGCATTTTCTGGAAATAAGGCTGGCGCGCCAGATACGCCTCCGGCCCCTGTCCGTCGCCCGGACGCAGTCGGAAGCTGACCTGATAGGGATCGCCAATGGCGCCGGCCTCCAGCAGCCGCTTGATCTCGCGGAACCACGGCTGGAAGCGGAAATTTTCGTGGATGACGACGCGTGCGTCATGAGCCCTGGCAATCGCAATGGCCTCATGCGCCTCGGCTATAGTCGGGCAGAAGGGCTTTTGGCAGATGATCCATTTGACATCAGGCGCGATGGTGCGGATCGCGTCCAGATGCGTCTCGGGCGGCGAGGTGATGTCAACCAGATCGGGCTTCGCATCGGCCACCATTTGCACAAGATCCGTATACGTTGCGGCAACGCCGTACTTTTTCGCTGTCTCCGCCGCGCCGGCCCCCGAGCGGGTGCAGAGCCCGACCAGCTTGCACCCCTCCATGCGCGACCACGCATCATAGTGGAACTGGCCAAAATAGCCCGCGCCGACGACTGCCACGCGCGTCACGCGTCCAGTCCGTCCATCGCGGCGTTTACCGCCTCGAAGACAGCGCTGGTGCCCGCTTTGCCACCCAGCTCGCAGGTGACGAGCGTCCCGTCCTTGAACGAGGCGTCAACTGCCCGGCGAATCAAACTACCCGCCTTGATGGCCTCGGCAGAGCTGTGCTTCGACCCAAGCCATTCCAGCATCATCGCCGCCGACAGGATCATCGCGGTGGGATTTGCCAACCCCTGCCCCGCAATATCAGGCGCAGAACCGTGGCACGGCTGGAAAACGGCATGGTCCGCGCCAATGTCAGCCGAGGGTGCATAGCCGAGCCCCCCCATCAACGCTGCGCCCAGATCCGAGAGGATGTCCCCGAACATGTTCTCTGTTACTGCCACATCAATGGTCCACGGCTTCTGCACCATCGTCGTCGCCAAGGCATCGACATAGGCGGAGTCGGTCGCGACCCCGCCGAACGCGCCCGCCCGCTCGCGGAAGCTCTCGCGCCAGAAGGCGAAGGCCTGGAACACGTTGGCCTTGTCG
>JBGCFK010000521.1:0-9617 GCA_045106875.1 Paracoccaceae bacterium
AGGCACCCCTCGGTCAGTTGGCGCCGGGCGAGCCCCTGTTCACGCGATAGCAGGTCGAGGAAATGATCCGCCAGTTCCGGTATATCCTCACGCCTGCGCTCCAGAGGCGGCACGTCAATCGGCACAACGTTGAGCCGGTGATAGAGATCCTCGCGGAAAGCGCCATCGCGGATCATCTTGGCCAGATCCCGGTTCGATGCCGAGATCACCCGAACATCCACACGGACGGTAGAGGCGCCGCCCAGACGGGTGAACGCCTGATCAACAAGGACACGCAGGATCTTGGACTGCGTACCGGAGGGCATCTCGCCTACTTCGTCAATGAATAGCGTTCCACCATCCGCACTTTCAAAGACCCCGGCGCTTTGCAGCCTGCCTTCTGTCTCGCGACCGAACAGCACCTCCTCCATCCGCGTGGGCTCGATGGATGCTGCATTTACGACAACAAACGGCTTTTCAGCGCGTTCGGAATTGGCGTGGATGAAGCGCGCGGAGACTTCCTTGCCGGATCCCGGAGCTCCGGAAAGCATGACACGGCTACCGCCGCGGGCGACGCGTTCGAGCTTGGCACGCAACCCGCCCATGGCTTGCGACGAACCGATAAGTTGCGAGGAATTCTGCTCGGCCGATTTCAGCACCGCGTTCTCACGGCGCAGCCGAGACGTCTCGAGCGCCCGGGTCACCACGACCATCAGCTGGTCCATGTTGAACGGCTTTTCTATGAAATCGTAAGCGCCCTGACGCACCGCCGCGACTGCAACCTCGATGTTGCCGTGGCCTGAAATGATGACAATCGGGATGCCCGGATTGTCACGTTTGACGTTCTTGAGGATCTCGATCCCGTCCATGCGACTGCCCTGGAGCCAGATGTCGAGGATGATCAGATCGGGCGCACTGGCGTCGATCGCGGCAAAAGCCGAATCTGCATCATGTGCAGTGCGGGTCTGATAGCCCTCATCATGCAGAAGATCAGAAATGAGATCACGGATATCCGCTTCGTCATCAACAATCAGGATTTCGCCCATTTAAAATTCCGCCTTTTCGACTGGTTGTCTGCTCTATCCGGTTGCGGCCAACGGCTTCTTGGCCGCGTGTTTTGGCAATCGGACTGTTATCTCTGCCCCGTCCATGCCCTCCGACGCATCTGCATCCCCCAATGCCAACTCGCCGCCATGCTGTTCGACAATCTTCTTCACGATTGCCAATCCAAGCCCTGTCCCCTTCGACCGCGTCGTCACATAGGGATCCGTCAAGCGATCCCTGTCCTCCGATGGCAGCCCGATGCCGTTGTCGCGGATCCTTAGCCGCCAGAAGCGCAGGCCCTCTTCGATGTCCGCGCCAATGACCGCATCGGGCGCTTCGTCGCCGTCACGCACTTTGCGCTGTTCAATCGACTCCGCCGCATTTTTCAGGAGGTTCGTCAGCACCTGCCCGATCAGCCCACGATCTATGGTCACCGGCATCGGCATCGCCGTCATGTTCATCTTGTAGGCAATGTCCGTATGGGCTTCCTCCTGAAGCAGCACGGCCTCACGCAAAACGGCGGTGAGGTCGTGTACTTCAAGTGCTGGTTCGGGCATTCGGGCAAACTTGGAAAACTCATCAACCATACGCCCAATGTCACCAGCCTGCCGGGTGATCACGTCCAGATATTGCTCGAACTCCGCGCCCTCCGTGCCGAACTTCCTAGTCAGTTTGCGCCGCATATGATCGGCGGAAAGCTGGATCGGGGTCAGTGGGTTCTTGATTTCGTGCGCAATACGGCGCGCTACGTCGCCCCAGGCGGCCATGCGCTGGGCCGAGGCCAGAGCCGTTATGTCGTCGAATGTCAGCACCACCCCGTCGCGAGGGGCATCCGGATACTTCGGCGCCACGCGCGCAAGAAACTCACGCGCCTCGCCACGCACAATCTGGCGGACCGCACCCTTGGCCACAGCATTCGGTCCCGCGCCCGCCGAATTGACTAGGCCGGCAAAACCTTCGGCAAACGCGCCAATCGGCGCACCCTGCGCATCGCGCGGCGCAAGATCCAGCATCTCACAAGCTGCCTCGTTCGCCAAATCCACCTGACCATGCCGGTCAAGCCCGATCACGCCAGCCGTCACCCCGGAGAGAATGGCCTCGATGAACTGACGACGACGTTCAGATTCGCCGTGCGCCTGGACCAGCGCATCACGCTGCCCCTTCAACTGACCAGTCATTCTGTTGAAGGCCCGGCTGAGCGTCGCGATCTCGTCCCGGCCTTTGGTTTCCTTGACCCGAACATCGAGGTTCCCGGCGCCTACCGCTTCGGCCGCTCCCGCGAGCCTGCCCACAGGCTTGGCAAGACGTTCGGCGAACCATAGTCCCAGGGCAATCGCGCCAAGTATGACAAAGAGCGCAAAGCCGAGATAGATAACCGCATAGTCGAACAGCACCGAACCACGCTCGCGTTCCAGCCGATCATAGAATTGCACGGTCCCGCGGGTCTCATCCAACAACCGCAGCACGTCTCCTTGAACGGTGCGTGAGATGTACAGGAACGAGTCCAGAAAACTGGTCAAGTAGATCAAGGCACGCATCTCGTTGCGCTCGGGGTCTCGGATGATGACAACCTCGCCTTGCCGGGCGATGCTCAGCTGTTCATCCGTCGGCGGCAAGAAATTGAACAGGTAGCTGTATTCGCCTCGGGCGATGATCTGTTTGTCGAGATTGAAGACGTAAGCATGGGGTAACTCACGCACCAAGGCCTGTTTCGTGACCAATTCACCCAACTGCGATTGGTTGATGCCCTGACGGGCCGCAACATTCAGATCGCCTGCCATGCGCAAAAGATCGGCACGCAGCTCGTCCCGGTGTTCGCGCTCATAGGCCTCTGCGGTTGCGAGGGAATTGCGTACCACCGATCCGATCCGGTCGGAGAACAGGCTTTCCAACCCGACACCCAGCGTGAGCGCAGCGAACACCGCCACCAGCACTGTCGGCACAAGTGCGACCGCCGCAAACACACCCGCAAGGCGCAGGTGCAGCCGCGTACCTGCGGACCGGCGCCGGCGCGCCATGACCAGCGTTCCGACACGCCATGTGATCAGCGCGGCCAAAGTCAGGATGTAACAAAGGTCGATCAGCAGAACGAGGCGTAGCAGCATCGGCGGTGTGTGCGCCTGGGCGCCATCGCTGAGCAACCATGCCGTTGCGATCGCCAGGACCGGTCCAACAAGCACCAACACCAACACGCCGCGACGGAAGAGCCACTCTGCCCAACCGGGGCCGAGCCTGCTCTCGTCAACAGCCGTTTCGATGGTGCTGCCGTCTGCCAAGTGACCTCGCATGCACGCCCGACAATCGGGCGCGCTAACTGTTGCTATTCTACATCAGTTTGTTGCCACGTGTGACCGGAATGTCAAGCTCGCGAATCTTTTTGCGCAAGGTGTTTCGGTTGATCCCCAACAAGTCGGCTGCCTTCAGTTGGTTGCCGCGCGTAGCTGACAGGGTCAACGCGATCAATGGCAGCTCGATTTCCTTCAGGATGCGTCCGTACAACCCGGCAGGCGGAAGCGAATCGCCGTGCCTTGCAAAGTACCTCTCCAGATGCACCTCGACGGCAGCACCAAGACTGCGCCCTGCTGCACTTTCCTCGCGCAGGTCCAGCTGGTCGGATTGGCGGGCATTCAGTTCGGCCTCGACCATGTCTGAAGGGATCTGATCCTCGACACACAGAACGGCCAGACGCCGCACCATGTTCTCCAATTCGCGCACATTGCCCGGCCACGGATGACGTTTCAGCACTTCGTACCCATCGGAGGAGATCGTCTTGCGCGCCAGCCCCTCTCGTTCGGCACTCCTGAGAAACGCACGAGCAAGATCCGGCAGATCACCAATCCTGTCGCGCAGGGGCGGTAGACGGATCGGAACCACATTCAGCCGGTAGTAGAGATCCTCACGGAACCTCCCCTCGGCAATCAGGGAGCGCAGGTTCTGATGCGTGGCGGCAATGATCCGAACATCGGCCTGACGCGCACTGCGGCCACCGACGGCGGTGAACTCACCCTCCTGCAGCACCCTCAGCAAACGAGTCTGGGCCTCGGGAGGCATATCGCCAATCTCATCGAGGAACAGAGTACCGCCCTGAGCCTGCTCGAACTTGCCTGCTGCCCGCTCGGTCGCGCCTGTGAAAGCGCCCCGTTCGTGACCGAAGAGTTCTGATTCGATCAGCTCGCGTGGGATGGCGGCCATGTTGATGGCCACAAACGGACCCTTCGAGCGCTTCCCATAGTTGTGAAGTGCGCGGGCAACCAGCTCCTTGCCTGTGCCGGATTCACCCGAGATCATAACCGTCAGATCAGTGTTCATCAGACGCGCCATGATCCGATAGACGTCCTGCATCGCTGGCGATCGACCGATCAGGGGCAGGTTTTCCTCTGGCGCTGAGTCGGTTGGAGCGGGTTCCAAGATCTTGGCTTTACTCTCAAGTCCTTTCTGAACATGACCCAGCAACTCTTTGAGATCAAATGGCTTTGGAAGATACTCATACACCCCAACTTCGGCGGCGCGAATGGCTGTCATCACGGTATTCTGGGCCGACATGACGATAACCGGCAATTCGGGGCGGCGCCGGCGGATGGCAGGCAAAAGATCCAGCGCATCGCCGTCGGGCATATGCACATCGGTCACAATGATGTCGCCTTCGTCCTCGTCCACCATACGCCAAAGCGCGTTCGTGGACCCGGTCGCACGCACCCGGCAACCAATGCGCGTCAACGCCTGACTGAGAACCGTTCGGATCGAGCGATCGTCATCGGCCAGTAGCACGGTCATGCCTCTCATGCGGCGTCCTCGGTGTTTGCGTCTACGTGGCTGCCCTCGTCAGAGGCCAGCTCGGCCCTGCTTGCAACCGGGAGAAGGATTCGGAAAGTCGTGAAACCAGGCGCCGAGTCGCAACTTATAACTCCGCCATGATCGGTGATCACCTTCGACACCAAAGCAAGTCCAAGCCCCGAGCCGCTGGCCTTGGAGGTCACGAAGGGCTCGAAAAGATGCGGCTTCAGGTCTTCCGGCACGCCCTCGCCATTGTCGGAGATCTCGATCTGCAGCGGCAGGCTTTCGGTCTGACCTCTGTTGGTCCGCACCTTGATCCCTGCGCGGTAGGCCGTGCGCAGCATCATGACGCCGCCAACAGGGGGCGTTGCCTCGGCGGCATTCTTCAGCAGGTTTACAACCACCTGGGTCAACTGGTCGGCATCGCCAAAGGTCGCGGGCAGCGACGGGTCGAACTCCTCGACAAAGCGAAGATGGTTCGCATACCCCGCCTTGGCTGCTTTCGAGGCCCGGTCCAGCACGTCGTGCACATTCACCGGACTGCGGCGCACAAGGCCCATATCGCCGAATGCATCGACTCGCTCCAACAGATCGGCAATGCGTTGGGTTTCCTGCTCGATCACCGAGGGCAGTTACTGATCCTCAGTGCTTGCATTCATCTCCAGCAGTTGAGCAGCGCCCGATATTCCCGCCAACGGGTTCTTGATCTCGTGCGCCAGCATCGAGGCCATGCCGACTATTGAACGGGCTGCTCCGCGGCTGGACAACTGGCGCCCCAACCGCTCAGCATTGGTGCGAGGGTGCATGAGAACCAGCACGTCGCCTTCGTCCAAAGGCACCCCGAACAGATCAATCTGCCGCAAAGGCGCGTCAGGCCAGCTGAAATCCACATTATACTCACTCAGCGCCGCCTGACCCTCACGCACGCGCCGGACGAGATCCGCCATGCGGCTGTCCTCGCCAGCAAGCTTGTCAAATTCGTGACGAGCGATTGCGCGGCGCGACAGCGCCAGGAATGCTTCGGCGGCATCATTCAGCTCGCGCACCCGTCCGTTTGCACCGACCACAAGGCCCGGGTTCGGCAGGGCATGCCAAAGCGTCTCAAAACTTGCACTCATGCAGCCTGCCTTCCAGTTGCGGCATCCATCTCGCCAAGGCCCGCGAGCCCCGCAAACAACCGATCAGGATCAGTCTCACGGATCAGATCGCCGCGGAGCGCAGCCCCGCCGGGAACCTGAGCCAGATAGGCATCCAAATGCTTCCGCATCGCTTTCATTCCTGTCTTCGGACCATAGAAATTCAGGTGCGCGCGCGCATGGTCTGCTACCAGGTCTCCGAAATCATCGCCGCGCGGACGCAGATCCAACGCCCGCCCGTCCAGCCAGCCAGCGATCTCGGCCAGCAGCCAGGGCTTTCCAATTGCACCCCGGCCAATCATGACGCCTGCAGCCCCCGAAAGCTTCAGAGCCTCTGCGGCCGATGGCCCATCCAGAATATCACCATTGGCGATGACAGGCACACGCACAGCCGCGACCACGGGACGGATCGCGGCCCAGTCGGCTGCGCCCTGATAAAACTGGCATCGCGTGCGGCCATGCACCGTGATCATCTGAATGCCCGCAGCCTCGGCACGGCGCGCGATATCAGCAGCGTTCAAGCTGTCATGGTCCCAACCCAGGCGCATTTTCAGCGTGACGGGCACATCAACCGCCTCAATCACAGCCTCGATCAGACTGAGCGCATGATCCGGATCCCGCATCAGCGCCGAGCCGGCAGCGCCCTTGGTCACTTTGCGCGCAGGGCACCCCATGTTGATATCGATGATGCGCGCGCCGAGCCCTTCAATGATACGAGCCGCCTCGGACATCCAGCGCGCTTCGCGCCCTGCAATCTGCACAGACCCCCGCACTGCACCGGGCACAAGTTCGGCCTTGGCACGGACATCAGGCTTCGCTGCGACCAGCTCTGGCGAGGCGACCATCTCGGACACCACAAGCCCCGCACCAAAGCGTCCAACCAACTCGCGATACGGCCGGTCCGTGATCCCGGCCATTGGCGCCAGCAGCACGGGCGGATCGACCACCATGTCCCCAATATTCAGCATCACTGCCTATTTTTTCACCACCCGCCGCTCTAATAGCCCAGCATAGCGCCCGCTTCAAGTTCCGAGGTGGGACAGTTTGCACAAGCATGGCGAGGGGTTCACATCGCTCGCCAAAACTGTTTAACCGCGCTTATGAAAACGGCCTTGCTCATTGTTGCTGCAGGATCCGGCACCCGTCTTGGCGGGCCGGTGCCAAAACAATATCAGCTGCTGGGCCGCGAAATGATCCTGACGCGGACACTGAGGACTATTCTTGCGTCTGATCACATCACTTCGGTTATCTGCGTGATCAACCCGGAAGCGCGCTATCTCTATGATCAGGCGGTGGATCCGGTGTCTGATCCACGTATGCTGGCACCCGCTTCGGGCGGTGTCACGCGTTCAGAGTCGGTGCTGAACGGGTTGGAAGCTTTGGCCGAGGTCGCCCCGGATCGCGTTCTTGTCCACGATGCCGCCCGTCCGTTCATCAGCGTGCAGCTTCTGGACACCCTTTGCACTACCGAAGATGCAGCAATCCTTGCCGAACCTGTTGTCGATGCGCTTTGGCGCGAAACCGAAGGTTATGCCGAAACGCCCGTGCCCCGCGCCGGGCTTTGGCGGGCGCAAACCCCGCAAGCCTTTCCATTTGACGGCATTCTGAAGGCACACCGCTCGGATGCAGCGAGCTCCAATCCCGCGCTGGATGATGCCGAGACCTATCGCCGGGCCGGCCATGAAGTGCGGCTGATCGAAGGAAGCCCAAATAATTTCAAGATCACCACTGCTGCGGACATGGCCCGCGCCAAGCGGTTGGTGGCTCAGGAGACGCGCATGGAGATCCGCACCGGTCACGGCTTCGACGTTCATCGCTTTGCGCCCGGCGATCATGTCTGGCTTTGCGGCGTCCAGATACCTCACAAGGCACGGCTTGTTGGGCACTCGCGCGCAGAGGTTGGCCTGCACGCTTTGTCGCACGCGATTTATGGCGCGCTTGCGATAGGTGACATCGGCACGCATTTCCCACCCTCCGATCCACAATGGAAGGGCACCGAGAGCCATGTGTTCCTGTCCCATGCCGCCCAGCTGATCCGGGATCGCGGCGGGCGGTTGGTAAATGCGGATCTCACGCTCCTTTGCGAAGCGCCCAAGATCAAACCACATGCCGCCGAGATGTGCGCGCGCATGGCGGAGATCCTTGGCACCACAGCCAACCGGGTCTCGGTCAAGGCCACAACCATGGAACGCATGGGCTTTGTCGGGCGCGAGGAAGGCATGGGCTGTATCGCCAACGTAACAGTCGAGGTGCCCGAATGAAGATCGCAGCGCTGCTCGCGACAGCAGGTGGAATTGGACGTATTCCCTTCGCACCCGGCACCTGGGGCACCCTGCCCGCCTTGCCGATTGCATGGGCTGCGCATTGGGCAGGCGGGATCAACGCATTGGTCTTTGTCACGGCGATCACTTTCGCATTGGGCTGGTGGGCAACCGGGGTCTATCTGGACGGCCGCGAGGAAGATCCCAAAGAGGTCGTAATCGACGAAGTGGCCGGGATGTTGCTAACCCTTTGGCCCCTGTCCTGGGGTCTGTCGATGTCTCAGGTCGAGCCGCATGTCTTTCCCTGGCCGGGATGGGTTGGAGGTTTTCTGCTGTTCCGCTTCTTTGATATCGTGAAGCCCCCACCGGTGAACTGGGCGGACCGTCCCGGACCGCTTGGTGTGATGCTGGACGATATGGTGGCAGGTGCGATGGCGGGGGCACTTATGCTGTTGGCAGCGGGGATTGCACATGGCTGGTTCTGATCTCGCAGCCCAGGTGCTGGAGGCCTGCCGCGACACGGGCCGCATGGTTGCTACCGCGGAAAGCTGTACAGGCGGCATGGTCGCCGCCGCGCTGACGGACATTCCAGGTTCATCATCGGTGTTAGACCGTGGCTTTGTGACCTATTCCAACGAGGCAAAGGCCGAGCTTTTGGGCGTGCCCATGCAACTGATCACGGATCATGGCGCAGTGTCGGAACCCGTTGCACGGGCCATGGCCGAGGGCGCTTTGGCACGGTCGAAGGCACAGATGGCAGTGGCCATCACCGGGGTCGCAGGCCCGGGCGGCGGCTCGATCGAGAAGCCCGAGGGACTGGTGCATTTCGCCTGCGCCTGTGAAGGGCAAGTAACCAAACACACCCGCATTGAATTTGGCGCAATAGGCCGCTCGGAGGTTCGCGCAAAGTCAGTGCAACAAGCCCTCACAATGCTGTTGCGCCACGCACAATAGGGTGACGCCTTTTCTGGGCGGATCGGATATACTGATCAGATTATAAGATCGAACCTATTGTGGGGACAATTTTTATGGCTGATCGAACAGGTATGATCCGATATCTTGGGATCTGGATCCCGTTGCTACGACCAAAAGGTGACAATCTGGCTCGGATGGCGGTTGACTACCTCATCCTGCGACGGTTCCTGGGGCTTCTGGGGATCCTGTTGCCAATCGTGCTGATAGCCGAATGGCTTCTCTTCGAAGAATGTCTGCGCACCTCGATCAGTGCCTTCTACTTTAGCGGACGACGGGACGTCTTCGTTGGGATCATGTGTGCCATCGGGATCTTTCTGCTTTGCTATCGAGGCCACAACGGTTGGGAAAACTGGGTTGCAAACTTCGCTGGACTCGGGGCCATTGGTGTTGGTCTTTTACCAACGGCCAAGCGCCTTCCTGCACAGGACGCCGTTGGACGAGACATCTG
>JBGCFK010000522.1:0-5035 GCA_045106875.1 Paracoccaceae bacterium
TTCTGTGAAGAAGATGATGTAATGATTGGCCGTTACGGCCCGCCGTTGTTTCAGATACTTCGTGGAATCAAAGGCGCTTACAATGTGGCGCTCATGAAAGCTACTCCAGATGAGAAAATCATCACGAAAGACTTTTTGTACTACTTTTTGAAGAACGGGCAGATTTTAAGATACATTAATGAAGCGTCAAATCGTGCGGCTGGCCAGATTGGACTAAACAAAGCGACGCTGGAACCGTATCCGATTGCATATCCATCGAAGGGCGAGCAGATCGATATTGTCAGGCGCTTGGATGAAGTTTCCTTTGAATGCGAACGATTGGCATCTGTAAGTCAGTCCAAACTGCAAAACCTCGACGACCTCCGCCAATCCCTTCTGCAAAAGGCCTTTGCCGGGGAACTGACCTGACCTAACCTGTGCCCCATGATTGATCACAGCGCCATTTCAACGGAGTCCGATGCCGATACCCGCGCCAACCGTATTGATCCGGTTCTGAAGGCATTGGGCTGGGGCGAAGTGGACGGCACCTCGATCCGGCGGGAAGAAATCGCACCGGGCCGCATCGGTGCTGGTGGGCGGCGCTCCAACGCCAAATCCGCCGATTATTTCCTGCGGTATCGCGACCAGAAACTGGCCGTGATCGAAGCCAAGCGCGCAGGCATTGCCACCGCAGAAGGCGTGGGCCAAGCCAAGGACTATGCCCAAAGGCTGGGCGCCCCGTTTGCCTATGCCACCAATGGCCTGACCTGGTACGAAATCGACATGAACGGTGGAGAGCGCGAAGTCGACGCCCCACCCGCCCCCGACACCTTGTGGCACCGGGTCTTCACCACCCAGAACGCCTGGCGCGACCGGTTCGGCGCTATCCCTTTTGAGATCGGCGGCGGCAAGTGGCAACCCCGGTATTATCAGCACAACGCGATCAACAAGGCGCTGGAGGCGATTGCAGGCGGGCGTGACCGCATCCTGCTGACACTCGCCACCGGCACTGGCAAAACCGGCATCGCGTTCCAACTGTGCTGGAAGCTGTTCCACGCCAAATGGAACCTGGGGGGCGAGCCGACCCGCCGCCCGCGCATCCTGTTTCTGGCCGACCGCAACATTCTTGCGAACCAGGCCTATAACTCGTTCGGCACCTTCGAAGACGGCGCCCGCATCCGTGTCGATCCCGACATGATCGCCAAACGCGGCCACGTGCCCAAGAACGCCAGCATCTTTTTCACGATCTTCCAGACCCTGACCACCGGCGGCGAAGGGTCCGAAGCCTTCCGCCAATACGATCCCGATTTCTTCGATTTCATCATCATCGATGAATGCCACCGTGGCGGTGCGAACTCGGAAAGTTCGTGGCGCGATATCCTCGACTATTTCAGCCCCGCCGTGCAGTTGGGCCTGACCGCCACGCCGAAACGCCAGGACAACGTCGACACCTACGCCTATTTTGGCGAACCGGTGTATGTCTATTCGCTGAAAGAAGGGATCGAGGACGGCTATCTGACCCCGTTCCGCGTGCGGCAGTACTCCTCGAACGTCGATACCTACACTTTCGACGGGGTCGATCAGGTCGTGATCGGCGAGGTCGAGGAAGGCACGGATTTCGCCGAGAAAGACTTCAACCGCATCGTCCAGATGAAGGAACGGGAACGCCACCGCGTGCGCACATGGCTGGGCGAGGTCAATCCTGCTGACAAGACTCTGGTTTTCTGCGCGACCCAGGCCCATGCCGCCCTGATCCGCGATATGATCAACCAGGAAATCAGGCACGCCGACCCGGATTACTGTGTGCGTGTTACGGCTAACGATGGGGCAATCGGCGAGGCACATCTGGAGCGGTTCCAACAGAACAGCAAAACGATCCCGACGATCCTGACGACCTCGCAAAAGCTGTCGACTGGGGTCGATGCCAAGAACGTGCGCAACATCGTCCTGATGCGCCCGATCAACTCGATGATCGAATTCAAACAAATTATCGGGCGCGGAACACGGACGTTTGAGGGGAAGGACTACTTCACCATCTATGATTTCGTGAAGGCCCACGAGAAGTTCGAGGACGAAGAATGGGATGGTGATCCGGCGGACATCATCCTTGACCCGCCCGGTGCTCCGCCACCGGCCCCTGAACCGAGCGATGGCGGTGAAGGCGACCCGCCCGGCGACCCACCTGACCCCGGCGACCCTGAACCCGGCGGCAGACGCCCAGAGATGATCGAGATCAACTTGGGAAACGCCCACATCATCACGATCGCAGCGACGACGTTCTGGGGGCCAGATGGTAAACCCATCAGCGCGAAAGATTTCATTGAACGCATGTTCGGCGAGTTGCCAGACCTGTTCAAAGACGAGGACGAACTGCGCCAGTTGTGGGGGGACCCAGACACCCGAAAAGCGTTGCTAGAGCAGCTTGCAGAACGTGGATATGACGCAGAAATTCTAACCCAGATCCGAAAAGCGATCCTCGCCGAGAAAAGCGATCTTTTCGACGTGCTGGCACATGTAGCGTTCGCCGTGACCCCTGAAACCAGGGCCGAACGCGCCGAACGGGGTGCTGTTCGTATCGACGAAGATTACGATGAGAAACTGGCGGCGTTCCTGAACTATGTGCTTGGTCAGTACGTTGAATCCGGGGTGGAAGACTTGGACCGGTCCCGGCTGCCCGATTATCTGAAACTGAAGTATGGAACGTTCGCCGAGGGCGCCAGTGAACTTGGTGGCGTCGATGCGGTTGCAAGCTCATACGTTGGCTTTCAAAGGCATCTCTATTCCTGAAGAAAAGATGCGTGCGCGCCGTGTTTCCGATGCGGTGTCGCTATTCGATCAGCTTCTGCTGTTCCTTCAATAGCCGAGCTAGCTCACGTAGAAGACGCCAGTTTCCGCCCTTGTCGGCATTCCGTGCAACGATGGCCTTGCCTTCGTCAGACTTCGGGCCTGTCGACTTATCCCACGGCTTCCAATTCCTGATCATTGCCGACTGACGCGCACGTCGTTCCGGTGTCCAGCCGTTCGCCATCGCTTGCCTCCAATAGTTTGTTTTGCAGATCCGGTTTTTCTCCGGCCTTGGCGGCATGGTCATTCGGCGGCGATCCGTTGTTCACCTGCTGCGGGCCATTAGCGATATTCGCCTGACCGACATACCCGGCGATTTGCGGGTTCTTCATGGCTGCCACAGCCTCCCATGTAGCCCGACACTGCGATTGCGCTCGCAGCCCAAGCTTCAAGTAGCTTGTTAGGTTGTTCATGTACTCAGCGTTGATTGCGCGGCGTGCCAGATTGTTGAAGATCGCATCGAGCGTGTGCGCCTGCGTCGCCAGCATCGCTTCACCACGATTAAGATTATTGTCCGCAATGGCTTTGTTCTGTTCGCCGAGCGCGTTGATCAGGCCTTCTAGATCGAGTTCACCATAGAGATTGCCATATGCTTGGAGCGTGACGGCCGCTTGTACGGTCGGGCGCAAGACAGTGCGGGCGAGAGCATCGCCTTCGTGCTCCTCAGGTTTGCGTACAGCAGTGAGAGCGTTTGGGTCTCGCTCTTTTGCGGGTTTGGGCTTTCGGGACATGAGCATGGCTCCAGTTCAGATGCCAAGTGAGGATAGCATGCTCAGTTATAATATAACACTATT
This sequence comes from Paracoccaceae bacterium, assembly GCA_045106875.1. Taxonomy (GTDB): domain Bacteria; phylum Pseudomonadota; class Alphaproteobacteria; order Rhodobacterales; family Rhodobacteraceae; genus Thermohalobaculum. The sequence goes on from JBGCFK010000522.1 coordinate 3,618, forward strand.
GTATCCCCGCCACCAAAATCGCCACGATACACTCATACGAACCTTAAGCATCTATTCCTGTCGCTGAGAGCAAGCCAACCGCGACGCATGCAGGGTTGGCTCGACAGTCCCAACGACGGTCTTGGGATGCTTGTTCAAATCCGGAGGTGTAGATAATCGCGTAGATAAACATAGATGAGGTGAAAAATTGTTAAATAATATCAATTACATATGAAAGAAAAGTGGTGCGGTCGAGAAGACTCGAACTTCCACGGGAGTTACCCCACAGCGACCTCAACGCTGCGCGTCTACCAATTCCGCCACGACCGCACTGTCTGGGCAGATGCGCCAGATAGCAAACACCTGATGGGTTGTGAAGGCCCCTTTCGCGGAATAATGAGCGCACATGGTTGAATGGCGCATAACACGCGATCCCGTGGACTACCCCGAGGCAGTGGAGTGGATGTCCGCGCGCGCTGATGCCATGATTGCCGGTGAGGCTGCGGAGTGCATCTGGCTGCTCGAGCATCCGGCTCTGTACACAGCAGGGACCTCGGCCAAACCCGAAGACCTCCTTGCTCATCGCTTTCCGGTCCATGAAGCAAAACGCGGCGGTCAGTACACTTATCATGGGCCGGGTCAGCGCGTGGCGTATGTCATGCTGGACCTGAACAAGCGGGGCAGGGATGTCCGGCACTTCGTGAACAGCCTTGAGGAGTGGGTCATTGCGACGCTCGCCTCCTTTCAGGTCAAGGGTGAACGCAGGGATGGCAGGGTCGGCGTCTGGGTGCAACGCCCCGAAAAGCGCCCCTTGCCCGATGGCAGCCTTGCCGAGGACAAGATTGCGGCCATCGGAGTACGCATCCGCCGATGGGTGAGCTTCCATGGGATCTCGATCAATGTGGAGCCAGACCTGTCGCACTATGCCGGGATTGTACCTTGCGGGATTGCTCAACACGGAGTCACCTCGCTGGTGGATCTGGGCTTGCCTGTGACCATGGGAGATCTAGATGCCCAGCTTCAAAATGAGTTCGATCGTGTCTTCGGCGAAGAAAACTGAACTTCGACGGTTTGCAGTGCTGGACACGTTGGAGATATGAGGCTTTTATCGCGCCATGCGGAAGCACATGGCGAAAATTGTGCTGATAACCTGAGAGGGAGTGAGACTGTGAAGAAGAACTTTGCTGGCGCGTTCGCCGCCGTTGTGATGTTGAGCGCAGGCACGGCGTTTGCCGCTGATTGCGACCTGAAGCTGGGCGAGAAGTCGTTCAAGGCATGCAAGGCCTGCCACAAGCTGGAAGACGGCAAGAACGGCGTTGGACCGCACTTGTTTGGCGTTGTAGGGCGCTCGGTCGCTTCGGTTGACGGCTACAAGTATTCCAAAGGAATGGTGACATATGCCGAGGGCGATGCGGTCTGGGATGCTGACCGGCTCGACC
>JBGCFK010000523.1:0-8686 GCA_045106875.1 Paracoccaceae bacterium
GATCTCGCGCACCAGATGCAGCCAGTCGGGTGCCGCCAACTCCGTGCTGGGAACGGGCGGGAAGGCAACAGGTATCAGTTCGGCAAGGGTCGAGACCTCGGGGAAATGTGCGATCATGCCGGCCGCGTCGTTCATCTTGCCAAGCGCGACGTAGTCCTGCACGTCGAACGCATCACGCCCCAGCGAGGATATCGTCCCTCCGGTGCCGATTATTGCAACCTTGCGTTTGCCGCTCATCATGTCGTCTCCAGTTCCGCATTGATGCAGGCGGCGAAGTGACTTGAATCAACCACACGGCTGGTTGGTGCGGCTCCAAGACATTCCTGCGTTGCCATATCACAACGTGGGGCAAAGGCGCATCCTGACGGCAAGCGGGTCATATCTGGTGGTGATCCATCAATGGCCTTCAACCGAGTGCCCCGCATTGCGCCGCGCACGGTCGAGGCCATCAGCCCACGTGTATAGGGATGGCTTGGGTTCGAGAAAACGCTCCGCACGGAGCCAGTCTCGACAAAGCGTCCAGCATACATCACGGCGATGCGGTCCGCGATTTCAACCGCAACACCCATATCATGCGTGACGAACACCACTGCCATGCCAAGCTCGCGCTGCAATTCGCGCAGCAGGAGCAGGATCTGGATCTGCACGGTGGCATCCAGCGCGGTCGTAGGCTCATCGGCCAACAGTAATTTGGGTCGGCAGCACAGCGCCAACGCGATCATCGCGCGCTGACGCATCCCGCCGGAAAGCTCGAACGGATAGTTTGAGAGCCTTCGCTTGGCTGACGGGATCTGCACCAGCTCCAACAGGTCCAGCGCGCGGGCCCTGGCGTCTGTGACGGAGATACCTTCATGTCGGCGAATGGTCTCCGAGATCTGATCCCCGATCGTGTAGACCGGATCGAAGGACGTCATCGGTTCCTGAAAGATCATTGATACAGTAGGGCCGCGCAGATTGGCCAGCGTCCGCTCATCCGCGCTGACGATGTCGTGCCCGGCGAGCTGGATCTGTCCGCCGATGCGGGTCTTCTTCGGTGGCAGAAGGCGCATCAGCGCGCGCATGGTGACCGACTTACCCGAACCTGACTCTCCCAGGATGCACAGTACCTCGCCTGCATCCAGCTCGAAGCTGACGCCGTTCACCGCGTTGACGACGGCATCGCGGGAATGGAACGCGACCGTCAGATCGTTCACCTCGACCAGCGCGCTCATGCTGCTTCTTTCTCTGGTGCAGCGCTGTGCCCAGATGCGGGGATCGTCATATGGCAGGCCGTGAGATGACTGCCGCCCTGTACGACACGCCGCAGCACGGGCGCTTTCAGTTTGCAGATGTCCTCGGCATGCGGGCACCTTGTGTGAAAGCGGCATCCGGAGGGTGGATTGATCGGGTTGGGTGGATCGCCAGTGATCGGAGCTGCAGTTGCGCGGCGGTCGGGGTCCATCGAAGGCATCGCGGACAACAGTGCCCTTGTATAGGGATGGCGCGGGCTGTCGTAGATTTCGTCCACGGGACCAATCTCGACCACTTCGCCCAGATACATGACCAGAACCCTGTCCGACATGTAGTGCACCACATGAAGGTCATGGCTGATGAAGATGTAGGTCAGCCCCATGTCCCGTTTGAGATCTGAAAGCAGGTTAAGCACCTGCGCCTCGACTGATTTGTCGAGAGCGGATACCGCCTCGTCGAGAATCACGATAGATGGCTCAAGCGCGAGCGCCCGGGCGATGTTGACCCTCTGCCTTTGCCCTCCCGACAACTCGTGCGGATAGCGGCGGATGAAGAGGTTCGGATCAAGGCCAACCTTGGACAACAGATCCCGCGCTCGCTGTTTGGCTTCGGTTTTTTGCAGCCCGTGCACCACAGGTCCGAAGGCTATGGAATCCTCGATGGTCAGGCGCGGGTTCAGGGACGCATAACTGTCCTGAAACACCATCTGCATCTGTCGGCGCATGTCGCGGAGGCTCAGACCACCCGGCCCGATCTTTTCACCATTCAGCGCCATCGACCCGCTGTCGGGTTCGATCAAGCGCATTAGCAGCTTTGCCGTTGTTGATTTTCCACACCCGGATTCCCCGACGATTCCCAAGGTCTCGCCGGGCTGAACGTCGAAGCTGACACCGTCGACCGCCTGCACATTCACAACGGTCCGGTTCAGGAAGCCGCCACGCACGGGAAAGTAGCGTTTTAGATCCGTCACCGACAAGATGGGGGCCTTGGTCATCGCTGTCTCCCTCACATTCGAATGTCCATCGCCGAGCGCATGCCGTCGCTGAGCAGGTTGAAACTGAGCGACGAGATGAAGATCGCAACCCCCGGAAGCGCCGCCAGAAGCGGATCCACATAGATCGCCTGCCGCAGCGTGTTCAGCATCAGCCCCCATTCCGGTTCCGGCGGTTTCACGCCCAGCCCAAGGAACGAAAGCCCCGATGCGAGAATGATCGAAACGCTGACGAGGCTGGTCGCGTAAATGAAAATCGCGCCGAGAACGTTGGCAAGCACATGGACCCGGATGATCGTGAAGGACCCGGCGCCCGAGGCCCGTGCCGCTTCCACATAGTCCAGCCCCCGAACCTGCGTGGTCACACTCTCGGCGACCCGCGCCAAAGGCGGAATAAAGACCAGCGTCAACGACAGAACTGCGTTGCCGATACCCGCACCAAGTGCACCTGATACCGCGATGGCGAGCAGCACGGACGGGAACGCGTAGAACACATCCATCGTCCGCATGATCAGCATATTCGTGCGTCCGCCAATAAAGCCCGCAGCGATCCCAAGTGCGCCGCCGATGATCAGCGCATAGAAAACAGGCGTGATCCCCATGAACAGCGACAGGCGGCCTCCGTGGATCAGGCGGCTGAGCATGTCGCGGCCGGTCTCGTCGGTTCCCAGCAGATGACCTTCCGTGCCGATCGGCTTCAGGCGCACGACCATACTGGCCTTGTAGGGATCCATGGGCGCCACGAAATCTGCAAAGACAGCGATCATGATGATCGTGAAGGCGATGGCTCCGAAGCCAAGGGTGACCTTGTCCTGCAACAGCCGTTGTCCAACCGTCAGCCAGTAGCCACGCGATTGGACCGCAACTTGTGCGACGTCGATATTTGCGGAGGGCACATTGACGTTCATCTCGGATTCCTCATGTGCGCCGCATTCGCGGATCGATCAGCGTCTGCAGGATGTCGACTGCCAGGTTCAGCACAACGAAGAACATCGCGAGCACCAGAATGGTGCCCTGCAGCGTTGGAATATCGCGCCGGAAAATTGCATCATTCAGCAGATACCCGGTGCCTGGCCAGTTGAAGACCGTCTCGACGAGGATCGAGCCGCCCAGAAGATATCCCAGCTGCAGCCCCATCACAGCCAGCACGGTTGGGGCCGCGTTCTTGATGACATGCAGCATGACCGAGTTGTTCAGCAGCCCCTTTGCGTGCAGTGCTTGGACGAAGTCCTGACTCAGGATCTCGGCCACGGTTGCCCGCACTGTACGGGTGATGATCCCGCAGGGGATCACCGAAAGGGTTACTGCAGGCAGGATCAGATGTTTGATATGCTCCCAGTCGAACTTCCATCCTTCGGAGCCGCCCGGTCCGATGCCGGTCGCGGGCAGAACGCGCAGTTCGACGGCGAAAATGATCACCAGAACGATGCCAAGCCAATAGTGAGGGATTGACACACCGGTCACCCCGAACCCAGTCGCCACCTTGTCGATCCAGGTGCCTTGATAGTACCCGGCGAGCCCACCCAGCGACGAGCCTATGACAAAACCTAGAAAAGTCGCACAAAGAGCCAGCATCAGGGTGTTCGGTACTGCCGTTGCCAGCGCCTCGGTCACAGGTTGATTGTTGGTAACGGAGCGACCCAGATCACCAGATAGCGCCCGTCCAAGCCACTTTGCATACTGCACCGGAATCGGCTGGTCGGAGCCGTAATCAGCCTTGAGTTTCTCGACCACCGAAGCCGGGGCAGCAGCGCCAACAACGGCGGCCAGTGGATCTCCGGGGGCAATGTGAACGAGGCCGAAGGCAAGTATCGTGACGCCGAGCGAGATCGGAATGACATAGAGAATTCGGCTTATGATGTAGCCAAGCACAGTGCAGATCCTTTCAGCGGCGGCACATCTGACCGGGCAAGATGTGCCCGGTCAGCTTTTTGCGAAAGCTCTGCCGTTACTCGACGTAGACGCTGGAAAGGCTCTGGAACCAGTTCTTCGCAGGCTGGAAACCCTTGACGTTGGCCGCTAATGCCCGGGGCGCCACATCGTGGACAACCCAGATGAACAGCGCCTCGTCGACTTCCTTGGTGTGAACCTTGGCGATCATCTTGTCCCGCTCGACTGGATCGAAGGTCAGCTGAACTTCCTTCAACATCGCATCCATTTCAGGATCCGAGTAGTAGCCGAAGTTCACACCGTTTGGCGCCGACAGATCCGAGCGCAGGAAGCGCGTGAACGAGCTGTAGGGGTCCTGCGTTGTGTAACTGACATTGATGCCGTGGCTGCCATTCGCCTGGGGTGCCTTCGCACCAGCGCGCCAGATATCCAGCAGAGCCTGCCACTCCACCACATCGAAATCGACTTCGATCCCGATCTCGGCGAGGTTCTGCTGGATGTATTCGTTCATCTGCAAGGGCAGCATCTGACCCGAGCCCGATGCCGAGATCGACATCTTCACCTTGACCGGGTTCTCAGGGCTGAAGCCTGCCTCGGCCATCAGAGCTTTGGCCGCCTCAACATCGGTTTTCAACTCGAAGCTGGGCGCGCCCCACCAAGCGTTGTCAGGTGTGACGTGACCCTTGGCCTCGACTGCATAGCCACCCAGCAACTGAACAATGCCGGGCCGGTCAATTGCGAGGTTTGCCGCCTTGCGCACCCGGATGTCATTCCATGGCGAGCCCTCAACCCGGCTAAGGTGCCACGACCAGACATGCGGATAGACGTTCGAGACAACTTGGAAACCCGAGCTTTTGATCCGCGGGATCGCATCCGGTGCCGGGGCTTCGATCCAGTCAACCTGGCCGGAAAGCAACGCGGCCGTACGTGCCGACGGATCGGGCAGAGGTTGCAGGATGACCTTGTCGACCTTTGGCAGCCGGGTCTTGTCCCAGTGATCAGCGAAGGGCACAAGCTCGGCCCGCTCACGGGCTGTGATCAGGTCTAGTTTGAAAGGACCGGTTCCCGACGGATCCTGCGCAAACTCTTCCCAGCTGCCAGCCTTTTCGAACGCCGCAGGCGAAGCCATAAGGAAGTAGCAGATCTGGAACGGGAAAAAGCTGTCCGGCGTGGTGGTCTCGAACACGACTGTATAGTCGTCAACCTTGGTGACCGACTTGAACCCCGGCATGCGGAAGTTCACCAGAGAGGCCTGACGCGCAGAGTACTGCGGGCTCGATTCATCGAACAGCTTGTCGATATTGAAAATCACCGCGTCCGCGTTGAATTCGGACCCGTCGTGGAATTTCACACCCTTGCGTAAATTGAATGTCCACTTGGTCTTGTCGTTCTCATCCACCGACCAGCTTTCGGCGAGACCCGGGATAAGCCCGGACGGTTTGTCCGACGAACTGAGGTCCCAATTGATGAGCGCATCGTAAAGCTGCAGTCCAACAAAGCGGAACCCTTCGAACCCGTTATCCGGCTGCCCCCAAGTCAAAGGCACATCGTTCGCGGTCATCCCGACACGCAGTGTACCTCCGGCATGCGCTGGAGCTGTAGCCAGCACCGTGCTGATCGCCAGCACCCCTGTGGCACGACCGATCTTTCCAATCCAGGACCCAAAACTTGACATTCTCACCTCCGTCTCCATCGCACAGCACCCATCACTGAGCGTCCGCAGCATTTCTTTGCTGCACATGCACGATTGGTTGAGAATCGATGGGAGTCCAGTACGCATTAGTATAAAATTAACACTTTCTTTGACGAAATCCTCAAAAATATGCTTAAAAATATTGCATAAGACTCATGATGCTTAAAATTCATGCGGCATTTGATCTGGTAAACGCAGCGCAGACTTTGGGCGGGGCTTCCGGTTGGGGCACGCCAGTCCCGGCTTTCGCCAAGATCCACAAACAGCACTTCCAGCCTTTTGGGGCTATGAAATCGCACTCAACGCGGCCCGACAAATTGATTTTTCTGAGAGCCCGCAGCTGAACCAACCCACGTTCGTATTCAGGCCAGTCCATCACGCGGACTTGGTCTTCGGGATATTGTCCTGATGGTATTCATTCAGCTTGTTGTGGGCAGGGATCCGGCGATCAGAGACAGTCCCGAACAACAGCTCGCAATACCGTCAAGCTATCTTGGAACCAGCACTGATCACGAAAGTGCTGACCTTCTCCCCTTTGGCGTTGAACGTCCGATACGCGCGATGAGCAGCATGGAGGCCATACAGGCCACGCACGATTGGCACGGCTCGTCCCTCGCAGCGCGGCCCGTCTGGCTGGCGGCAACAACGAATTGGCGGCCCGATTTACGTCTGCCTTAGTGTGGCAGTGGCTGCGGCATCGACGACGCCATCTGCGATCACGACACCGTACTGGCTTGCAGCGCTCTCGACCGAGACGATGCCGTCCAGCACATCTTCAAGCACGGCCTGCGGATCTCGTTCTCGGGCCGGGCCATACCCACCGGCTGACGGGCCGACGGCAAGGAATGTGTCACCCGCCGCTGCCATGCGGTAGGGAACCTTGGACACCAGCGATTCCTCCGTGCCATCGGCGTGGATCAAATGCAATTCGGCGGGCATGCCTTCTGCGCCGCCCTTGAAGCCCCATGGCGGAAACTTGTGCCCCTCACCCTCTACCGAGAAGCCACCTGGCTCCAGAAACTGGAAGGCACGGTATGCGCCCACGCCGCCTCGGGTCCGACCCGCACCACAGGTATCCTCACGCAGCTCGTAACGGGTCACGCGCATGGGCAGGTGGCTTTCGATGTCCTCGATCGGATTGTTGCGGGTGTTGGCATAAAGCGTGTCGACAGCGTCCAGCCCGTCCTTGGTGAAACGTCCGCCATAGGATCCTTCGAAAATTTCCATATGCACCCAGTGGGTTTCCTCGCGCAGGCCGGAAAAGGCGATGACTTTGAGGTTTCCGATCCCGGCCGAAACCTGTTCGGGCACGGCTTCCGCAAGTGCCTTCATCACTGTATCGGCCAATTGGTTGCCCGGAGTGAAACGAGCGATCACAGGCGCGGGAAAGATCGGGTTCGCAAGGCATCCGCGCGGCGCAATGATCTCGATAGGTCGGGTCAGGCCGGAATTCTGCGGGATCTCGCCGTAGATGTCAGAGTCGAGAAGAACGGACCGCACTGTCAGCCAGATCGCGATGTCCACTGTTCCGACCAGCGGCATGTTGATCGGCCGGTCATCGACCTGAGGCGCGGTCCCTGTCAGATCCACAGCCATGGTGTCGCCGTTGATGGTTATCGTGACCTTGATCGGCAGATCGCGTCGGTGGGGGTCGTCCAGAAAGCCGTCGATATGCGTGGTGGCTGCATAGACGCCATCGGGCACCTCGCGGATCGCATCGCGCATCAGGCGTTCGGAATAGTCCATCAGCGCGGCTGACGCAGCCCGGATCGTCGCAACATCATACCGGGCAATCAGGTCACGGAATCGCTCGGTTCCGATCTCACAGGCTGCGACCTGGGCGTCGAGATCTCCGACCACCATGGCAGGGGCACGGACATTATCGCGCAGGATTTGCCAGACGGCTTCATTTCGGACACCGCCGTCGAATACCTTGATTGCTTTGAATTGCAGCCCCTCGGCATAGACATCCATGGCATCGACAATGCCGCAGGATCCCGGTGACAGCGCGCCGACATCCAGATGGTGGGCCGTCGTTCCGGCAAATCCGACCAGTTCATTGTCGTGGAACACCGGCATGATCAGCGCGATGTCGGGGCCGTGGGACGCACCCCCGTAGGGATCATTGTGCATGATCACGTCACCGGGTTTGAACTCGTCGCCCCGTGCCCTGAAGACGCCGATCACGTTCTGCACATAGCCGGGGATCGGACCGGATTGCAGCGGGGTCGATTGCACGGACTCGGCAAGCTGATTGCCGACATCGTCCGTCAGAGCAGTCCCGAAATCCTCGGATTCGCGGATGATCGAGGAATAGGACATCCGCATCAACTTGTAGCCCATCTCGATCGCTATGTTCTGTAGCGCGCCCTGAATCACACTGGCGGTGACGGGATCAATATTCTGGGTCATGAAAGCCCCCCGATTGCGATGATGATATTGCCAGCCCGGTCCAGGCGAAAGCTGTCACCGGGGCGCACGACGGTGGTGCTGTCCTGTTGGAGGACTACGGCAGGGCCCGGGATCTCCTGCTCCAGCGGCAGTGCATCGCGGCGATAGAAGGCAGTGTCCAACGTTTGCAGTTCAGTGCCAACGCGAAAGACGGATGGTCGGGTCGAGACCTTTGCCTCCTCCAACAAACCGCTACCGGCCGGTGCCTGCGGTGTGATCTTGCTGGTCTCGCCGATGCCGGTGACACGGACATTGACGATCTCCATTGGGCTGCCGGCAAAGGATCGTCCATACTCGGCTTCGTGGCGGCGTTGGAACTCGACCCAGACGGTAGCCTCGCTGGCGTCGTCGAACGCCCTATCGGGCACATCGATCCGCAACTCATAGCCCTGTCCGACGTAGCGAATATCTGCGGTGCGCTTGAAGCTCAC
>JBGCFK010000524.1:0-5450 GCA_045106875.1 Paracoccaceae bacterium
GCAGAGCAAGCGAAAGCATGACGCAAGGACCCCGCGCAGGGACGCCTGGTGGACCGGATGAGCACGAACTTCGGGCCCGCATCACAGTAGTCGGCGGGGGCGGAGCAGGCGGAAACGCCGTGAACAACATGATTGAGAAGGAACTCGCAGGCGTCGACTTCATCGCCGCGAACACCGATGCACAGGCGCTGCAGCACAGTCAGGCGCCGCGCGCGATCCAGCTGGGGATCGGTGTGACGCGTGGTCTGGGTGCGGGGTCCAAGCCGGAGGTTGGTCAGAAAGCCGCCGAGGAGACGATTGAAGAGATCGCAAGCCACCTCGATGGATGCCACATGTGCTTCATCACGGGCGGCATGGGGGGCGGCACCGGCACGGGCGCTGCACCGACCGTTGCGCGCGTTGCTCGCGAGATGGGTATCCTGACCGTCGGCGTCGTCACCAAACCCTTCCACTTCGAAGGCTCGCGTCGCATGTCGGTGGCAGAAGCCGGCCTGGCCGAGATGCAGTCGGTCGTGGACACGCTGATCGTCATTCCGAACCAGAACCTGTTCCAGGTCGCCTCCGAACGCACGACCTTTGTTGAGGCGTTCCAGATGGCCGATGACGTGCTCTATCAGGGTGTACAGGGCGTGACTGACCTGATGGTCCGACCGGGCATGATCAACCTCGACTTCGCCGACGTTCGCTCGGTGATGGAAGAGATGGGCAAGGCCATGATGGGCACCGGCGAGGCCGAGGGCGAGACCCGGGCCATCGACGCTGCCGAGAAGGCCATCGCCAACCCGCTGCTGGATGAGGTTTCGTTGAAAGGCGCCAAGGGCGTGCTGATCAACATCACCGGTGGGCATGACCTGACATTGTTCGAAATGGACGAGGCGGCCAATCGGATCAAGGAAGAGGTTGATGCGCAGGCGATGATCAAGTTCGGCTCGGCCATTGATCCGTCGCTGGAAGGCAAGATGCGGGTGTCCGTGGTTGCCACCGGCATTGATGCCGAGGCCATGGTCAACCGGCCACCAGCCATGGCGCCGATTTCCCGCCGCCCTGTCGAGACTGACCCGGGTATCGTTGCGGCCGTTCGCGGTCAGCGTCGGGCCGAACCAGAGACACCTGTCGCGGCCCCCGAACAGCCGGTAATGGAAGTGGAGGCTGAGTTGCTTCCAATGCCAGAGCCAGAAGAAGCGATGGGTTTTGCCGAAGCCGTGACCGAGGCTTTGCCCCCATTGCCTGAGCCCGAGCCGCAGCCCGAGCGGTTCCAGGCACCGTCGGCAATTGCTGCGGCCGTGGTTACCGAGACCGTAGCTGAGACCGCTCCGGAACCGCAGAGTGATGATGCCCGTTTCGCGACTGCGCCCTCTCCGATGGACATTCGTGCGCGGGCTGACGAAGTGCGTCAGCGGGCTCTTGCAGCAAGGGCTCGCAAGGACCAAGCGGCCCGCCGGGTCGAGATGCCCAACCGTTCGGAAGAGCAGGCCTTGTTCGACCTTGATGAACAATCGCTGGCTGCGCCCGAGCGGACACCGACCCCCGAGGTTGCCGAGGCAGAAACCGGGCAACCGCCGCGGTCAGGCCTGTTCACCATCAACAAGCTGATCCACCGGGTTGCAGGGCAGGGACCCGAAACACGTTATGACGACCGACCGGAGCCACCATCTGCTGGAGGCGACGAGGACCCGAGTGACATTCCGGCATTCCTGCGTCGCCAGGCAAACTAAAAACACTGTTTTTGAACACAAAGAACCCGCCATGGCATGCTTTCATGGCGGGTTTTCTTGTTTTGTGCTCTTCGTGTCTGTCTTTGTCGTAAAGGGTAATAAACGGTGATTTGTCTGCTTTGCCCGTGACCTGTAGATAACGTGCAACACAAGTTGGCGTGCGTGCACGAACAAGGCTTGGTTATTGAGCAGAGACACGAGGACACAATGGCGCAAACGCTGAAGTATCCAGTCACCATCAAAGGTGTTGGTCTCCACGGAGGTCAGCCCGTCAACATGATCATCTCACCTGCGCCGTCTGGCGCCGGGATTGTGTTTGTGCGGACAGACGTGCCGGCTTCGGATGCTGTCGTTCCTGCTCGATTTGATCTCGTGACGGATACACAGCTGTGCACCAAGTTGACAAACAGTGTCGGTACGTCGGTTGGTACGGTCGAACATGTCATGGCTGCCTTGGCCGGGCTGGGGATCTCGGACGCACTGCTTCGGCTGGATGGGCCGGAAGTCCCGATCATGGGTGGATCGTCGTTGCGTTTCATTCGTTGGCTGACCGAGGTCGGAGTGACCGAGACGGCGACGCACCGTCCCGCAATCCGCATGTTGCGTGAAGTTCGGGTCGAGGACGGAGACAAATGGGCGGCTCTGTCGGCTGCTCCCGAGTTTCGCATGGATTTCCGGATCGAATTCACGGATGCGGCCATTGGTGCGCAGTCGCACCAGCTGGTTCTGAAGAATGGGGCCTTTGTGGGTGAATTGTCCGATTGTCGGACTTTCGGGCATCTGCACGAGGTCGAGTACATGCGCTCGCTCGGGTTGGCCCGCGGTGGAAGTCTGAAGAACGCGATCGTTGTGGATCGTGGCCGGGTGCTGAACCCGGAGGGCTTGCGGCGCCCGGACGAGTTTGTGCGTCACAAGATGCTGGATGCAGTAGGGGATCTGGCACTTGCTGGCGCACCGATTATTGGCCAGTACACGGGCGTTAAAGCTGGGCATGGCCTGACCAATCAATTGCTGCGGGCGCTGTTCGACACGCCAGACGCGTGGTGCTGGGATAAGCTTGCGGCGGGCGAGGGATTGTTCGCACAGGCATCCGCAGTACCCGGTGATCGGTCCGAAAATCCTGCGCTGGCCGTCTAACTCGCCTTACTTGCGTATAGCAGCGTCTGTTCACTCTTTCCCTGTTGAACGTCCGGCCCTATGGTACCGCTCTAGAATGGACGGCCGACATTTTGTTAATGGGCCGCGTAAGAGATGAGGCAGAGAATGCGCGTGAGGGCAGGCATGCGGATCGGGGCGCTTGTGGTGGCAGTTTCGCTGCTGGCGGGATGCGAAACCATCGGTTCAGTATTCGACAGCGACGACGTTGTGATCGAGGATCGCACCGCGCGCGAAATTTTTGATGAAGCGGAGGGCTTGCTGCAAGAGGGCAACGCCGAACAGGCGGCGCAGACCTATGACGAGGTTGAGCGGCTCTACCCGTTCTCTCAGCTTGCAAAGCGCGCAACCATCATGTCGGCGTTTGCCAACTTCGAGTCGGGCAACTTTCCGGCGGCACGCTCCTCGGCGGGCCGGTATCTTGACCTCTACCCATCAGATGTGGATGCGCCCTATGCGCAGTATCTGATTGCACTCAGCTACTACGACAACATCGTCGATGTGGGCCGGGATCAGGCTACAACCAAGAATGCATTGCAGGAATTGACCGAGGTCGTTCAGCGCTACCCGTCTTCGGAATTCGCCCGGGATGCGCGGCTCAAGATCGACCTGACCAACAATCACCTTGCTGGCAAGGAAATGGAGATCGGGCGGTACTATCTCAAACGTGGACACCACATGGCTGCAATCAATCGCTTCCGTGAAGTGGTTGAGCGTTTTCAGACTACTGCACACACGCCCGAGGCATTGCACCGGATTGTCGAGGCAAACCTCGAGCTGGGTCTGAACCGCGAAGCCCAGACAGCGGCTGCCGTACTGGGCGAGAACTTCGTGGGTTCGGATTGGTATGCGGCGTCTTTTGCGCTTTTGACGGACCGCGATCTGCGTCCGGCGCGTAGCGAGGACAGCTTCTTTGACCGAGTGTTCCGCCGAGTGATCCGTGGCGAGTGGCTCTGAGAACAGTTGCCGGAGGCGCCGATGCTGCGCAGCCTGCTGATCCGTGACATCGTTCTGATCGAGGTGCTGGACCTGGAATTCGGGCCTGGCCTCAACGTGCTGACTGGCGAGACTGGAGCGGGCAAGTCTATCCTTCTGGACGCTCTTGGTTTTGCTATCGGCAGGGCCACGCGGCGTGATCTGGTTCGTGTCGGTGCCGATACCGGTAGCGCGACTGCAGTGTTCGAGCCGGGTAAAGAACATATTGTCTGGGATCTGCTGCGCGAAAACGACCTGCCTCTGGGCGACGGCGAGCTGATCCTGCGCCGCGTCGCTGCGGCCCAGGGCCCCAGCCGCGCATTTGTGAATGACCAGCGCGTCAGCGCCGATGTGTTGTCGCGGGTCGGGGCAGCACTTGTCGAGGTTCATGGGCAGCATGATGGACGCGGGCTGCTATCGGCGCGTGTGCATGGAGCGCTTCTGGATGAGGCTGCAGGGCTTGGTGATCAGGTCTCGACTGTGCGCAGGCTCTGGTCCGGTTGGCAGGCCGCAATAAAGTCTCTTACGGAAGCAGAAGCGCTGCAGGCCAAGGCCTTGGCGGATGAGGAGTTTCTGCGTCACAGCGTCGACGAGCTGGAAACACTCGCACCGACCGAAGGGGAAGATGAGATTCTGGACGCCAGACGTCGACTGATGAAGCAAGCGTCTGAGCTCATGGGTGAGATCGAGCATGCCCAAAAAGCTCTTTCGCCGGAGGGTGCGGAAGGCGCGCTGGGCGATGCATTGTCCCGGTTGATGCACATTGCCGATCGGGCAGAGGGCCGCTTGGAAAGTGCTGTTGCTGCGCTTGACCGGACCATGGCGGAACTGGGGGAGGCACAGGCACTGTTGTCTGCGTTCTCGGAGGAAATGCGGTTCGACCCCGGTCAGCTGGATGAGGTCGAGGAACGCCTCTTCGCCATCCGTGGCCTTGCGCGCAAACATGGCTGCGCAGCGGACGACCTCCCCGACCTGACCACACGCATGGCGCAGCAGCTTCGGCAGATCGACGCGGGAGGCTCCATGCTCGCCGAACTGGGCGCAGCCGTTGCGGGGGCCGAGCAGAGTTATATGGCTGCAGCGTCTGCGCTTTCATCTGCAAGGGCACAAGCAGCCGAACGCCTCGATGGTGCGGTGACGGCTGAACTCCCTCCGCTCAGGATGGAAAATGCCCGATTTGTGACGGATATCGAGTCCCGCGACCCTGGGCCGGATGGGCTGGATAGCGTGCGTTTCACTGCTTCGATAAATCCCGGCGCCCCTGCCGGGCCGATTGACAGGATTGCGTCTGGCGGTGAGTTGTCCCGGTTTCTTCTGGCGCTCAAGGTGCAACTGGCAGGCGAAGCAGGTGCCCAGACCATGGTTTTTGACGAGATTGACCAAGGCGTTGGTGGAGCGACCGCCGATGCTGTCGGACGCAGGCTGTCTCGACTGTCCAAAGCCGGGCAGGTGCTGGTGGTCACGCATTCGCCGCAGGTCGCAGCGCGCGGCGACGGACATTTCCAGATTGCCAAGAGCGCATCCAACGAAGTTACCCGGACCCATGTTCGGGCCCTGACTCCCTTGGAACGCAAGGACGAGATCGCCCGCATGCTGGCGGGCGAC
>JBGCFK010000525.1:0-3100 GCA_045106875.1 Paracoccaceae bacterium
GTAGCGGCTCAGGTCTGCGATCGCATTGCGGTGATGCAGCGCGGTACGGTGCTTGAAGTGGGGCCGACGGGCGAGATCTTCGCCAATCCTCAGGCGACCTATACACAGGAACTGCTCGCCGCCGTACCGGGCAAGGACTCATTCAAGAGCACACCTGTCGCAGCTCAATGAGCGACTTTCCAATACTTAGCGCGCTGACGGACGCGAGGCACGACTGAGCGAGGTGACACACGTAACACTTGACCGGATCTCAGCGCTCGTTAGCAAAATCGGCGCGTTACTAGCGCTTCACGCTGAGGACACGAGCGGTACCTCTTTGCCCACGGACAAGGCTTTTGCAAGAGGCGAGTAACTCGGCCTTTGCAATGAACTTCCTTTTTTCCGAAAGACTTTGGCCACATTGAGAGCCGGGGTAAGACGGATATTTGCAACGTCACCGCAAAACTCGCGTGTCTCGACCACTAGTGAAGTCGTGAAATGTCGGGTGTCTATCGCATCGCGCATCGTGACCAGCGGGGCTTGTAGCTTGCTATGGAGATTCGCGAGTGTTTGCTGAACGGTCAAGATGTGCCCGCCGCTCCGGCGCGAGCGATGGAAAAATACTACGGTCTCAGGTGCTGCTGAATTCCTTGAAGGCATGTGCGGCTCCGATGCGCCTTTGACGTCGACAACGCTCGGAACGGACAAGCTGTTGCCGGGCTTAAACAAGACGCAGCGATTGGTCGTTTCACAAGGATCGCCAATTTCTTTGGCCGCCACGCTTTGTCATTGTCTATGAGGTTGTCGCGACAACGCGTGTGCATGAGCGAGCAGATCATGGCGCTTCCGACCATCCAACGTCTATGGCATAGCGATTTCAATTGAAGGCGAAGCCGCCTCGATCACCGCGCCAGCTTCAAAAAGGATATCCTCACGGAACCGGGCGCTCACGAGCTGCACGCCGATAGGCGTCTCGCCTTCAAATCCCGTCGCCACTGCAAGCCCCGGTACTCCTATTACTGGCAAGCCGCGTTGGGTTAACTGCGCCTCGTAGATGCGTTCAAAATCCGCTTCCGAACGCACATCGCTTTGCTGTTCGAATGGTAACTCACCGGAGATCGGACAAAGCACCAATGGATAGCGCTCGAAGAACTGAGCCCATTGACGCAAAAGCCCGGTGCGCTCTTGCAGCGCTGCCAGGAAGGTCGACTGATCCAGTGGTCCTGCCAGACGACGCATCTGGGCAAAAACAAACTGACTGTCGGGTTCGCCTTCTCGCGCGATCATCTCGGCGGTGCTCAGGTCGGTTTCGGCCATCCAGAGCGTGGCGTTGATTTCGGCCGCGCGGCGCATGGGCGGAATTTCGACGTCTTCCACCACCCATCCCGCGGTCTCGAGAGCCCGTGCGGCCCGCAACAATGCATCTTTGACCGGGGTTTCAACAGTCATGCGATCGGGCGCAAGGCAAAGCGCGACGGGCCGTTCGTATGCCACGCCCTCAATGCGTGCCGCGACCGGCCAGGGATCATTTCCATCCGGCGCGGCCATACCTTCGAACGCGTTCCTCAGATCCCCGATGCTGCGCGCGATAGGGCCAGAGACGGCCCTGAGCTGCGCGCCGATCATCCGGTCCGCCGCTGTTGCATTCCAAGCTGGCACCCGCCCGAGTGACGGCCTCAACCCTTGTACCCCGCAGGCATAAGCCGGGTAGCGAACGGAGCCCGCGATATCGGTGCCGTGTCCAATCGCACAGACCCCTGCTGCCACCGCCGCAGCCGCGCCACCGGAAGAGCCACCTGGCGTGACCGCCGGATTGCGAGGGTTCAGCGTCTCTCCGTGCAGAGCATTGTTGGTAAACCAGCGAATTGAAAACGCAGGCGTATTCGTGCGTCCGATGATGATCGCACCCGCCTTTCGTAGATTTGCTACGACGGGATTGTCCACGTCAGCCACCAAGCTTTTCTGGAGTTTCAGCCCATTTGTGGTCGCGTGACCTCGCTGGTCCACGTTGACCTTAATTGTAACGGGGACACCGGCAAGCGGGCCTGGATCTTCTCCGCGGGCGAGCTGCTCATCGATGAGCTGAGCTTTTTCCAAAGCCTCATCGAACGTTTGCTCGACAATCGCATTGATCTTAGGGGAGGCCTCCTCGATCCGGTGGATGTGCGCTTCAGTCACTTCAACTGCGCTAAGTTGGCGGTTGTGCAACTGGTGAACGATGTCCGACGCGAGTAGAATTTTGTTTTTAGCCATTTGTGTGCAGGTGTCCGGATTTGCTCGGATTTACGGTATCTTCTGCGTGCTCAGAGGTCCACCGTGTGGAAAGCTGCAAAGTCTCTTCGTTAAGCACCTGCTTTCGATCCACACCGCGTTCGGAGCGAGCGCCTGGAACTCCCAAGTTCGTTTATGGAACCCAGACGCTAAAGCGTGTGGATTGCGCAACTTGGTTTGCGACCATCGCCAAGAGCTAGAGGTCAACCCAGTAAACATCGTCTGCTCAAGAGCAAAGCCGAAATCGCGCATCAATTGTTTTGGGAGTTGGATTGAAGTGCTGCGTAGGTTGTCAGGAGCGACGCAACAAGTAGCTGTCCATAATCCAACCGTGTTGAGTTCGGGCGGCCGCGCGGGTTCGGACGATTTCCTGACCTACCTCATGAAGCGGGCCCTGGATATGGATCTGATTTTCCGAACCGAGATAAGCCCCCCACCAGATATGCAATCCTTTTGGATCCAGCTCCTGGAATGAGCACTGGCCATCCAGCATTACGACAACGGTTGTCTCACCTTCTGGCATGCCCTTGGCGCGCAATCTGCGACCTGTTGTAATGTGCACAGCACCGTTCACCGTGTTCAATGGAATCGCGTGCGCGGCCGTCAGCGCCTGTATCGCCGTAATGCCCGGCAGAACGCGAACCGACGGTTTGGGTTGCAGACGGGCGGCGATACGCAGTGTGCTGTCATAAAGCGAAGGGTCTCCCCAAACCAGAAGCGCGATTGGACCAGTCGGGTCGGCGTGGGAAATGGCGCATTGCCAGCGGCGCGCAATTTCATCATGCCAGCGTTCGACCCGTTCTTCATAGGGTAGGGCTGGGTCACGCTCGGGATATTCGAAGTGCACCAC
>JBGCFK010000526.1:0-3176 GCA_045106875.1 Paracoccaceae bacterium
CGAGGATCGGATCGTTGGATGATTTTGCCTCCTGCTGTTCGGCAGGGCTTTCCATCGCGGCCTGGCTGTCATCTGCGGGATCACCGTCTGGCAGATTTGTCTCAGACACAGCCATGATCATTTCGATCTCGGCGAGGTCAATTAATTCTCGACCCTGAATGCCCTCTTCCTTCGGCGGCGTGATGGCTGTGGTTTGTGCCAACCAAAGAGCGACCAGAAAGCCATGGAATGATACACTGAACCCCGCGCCAAAGAACAGCGTCGTCCCGGCCGGGCGCGCATAGACGAAGCTCATTCCGGATCGACCGCCGGTGGAAGCGCCTTTCCGGCTTTATCATCAGTTGGTCCACTTTCGTCTTCCAGACCAACCAGCCTAATTTTCAGATATACGTCACTGCGCATACGATTCATGACAGCCATCACTTCTCCGTAAGGCACGGATCGGTCCGCATTGATGTATATCCGCGTGTCAAACTTCAGCCGGGTCAGGATGCCAAGCTTGATGTTCAGATCACCTAACGACGTCGCGTCTTTTCCGACGCTGAGGCTCAAGTCCTTATGAATGGTTACAAAAATGGGTTCGCTGGGACGTGGCGCAGGTTTTCCGGTCGCGACCGGCAACTCAACATTCACATCAACCGTAGACAGCGGGGCCGCAACCATGAAAATGATCAGGAGAACGAGCATGACATCAATGAACGGCGTAATATTGATATCGGCATTCGGCGCCAGATCATCTCCGCCGTCAGAAAGTCTAACAGCCATTGTTTACTCCGCAGCCAGTTTTTGCAGTTTGGTTTGGTCAGGTGTGTGGTCTGCGATCCGGTCCAGATCCCGCGACAGGCACCGTTCAACCAGCGCAGCTGCATCGCCAACACGCGCACGGTACGCGGCAACGATCCGTATGATGTGGTTGTAGAGCAGCACTGCCGGTATCGCCGCTACGAGACCGATTGCGGTTGCAAGCAGGGCCTCGGCGATGCCGGGCGCTACGACAGAAAGGTTTGTTGTACCGCTTTCCGCAATCCCGATGAAGCTGTTCATGATGCCCCAGACGGTCCCGAACAACCCGATGAACGGAGCTGTGGATCCAATCGACCCCAGGACCATGGCGCCAGATTGCATCGCCCGCGCTGAGCCAGATTCTATTCGAAAAACCTCGGAGGCGACACGTTCCTTGATCCCGGCGTTGTCCAGTCCGGCAGAGCGATCAACCTCGGCCTGAGCCGCATGCACCATCGCCCGCAGCGGTCCTGAATACATGTTGCCCTCTACGCCCCGCAATGAACCTTGCCGCGACAGGCGCCGGTAGGAGCGGCGCAGCCTCCCATTCGCCCAGTTTACCTGAAGTATCTTGCCGGCCCAGACAGCCCATCCCAGCACAGAGGCGAGGGCCAGTCCGAACATCACAGCCTTGACCACGATGTCCGCTGCCATGAACATCGCCATCGGGGAATGCCCCCCGTTTTGGGCTGCGCTTTGCAAAAGGCCGGACAGACCAGGGCCGACCCACCGTTCTGCCACGTCAATCAGCGCCGCGTTTACAGAGGCCGTATCGGCAAGCGCGCTATGGGGAAGTACCGCTAGGAAGATTGCGGCCAGACAGTTTTTGTAATTCATGTTAGGTTTCTGCCCATTGACGAATGAGATTATGATAGATGCCGGTCAGGCGGACGGCTGTGGGATCATTGAGCCCTGACTTGGACGATAGATCCTGAATAGACTGATCAAGATCGAACAGGATCTCGCGGCGGCCAGCGTCACGGATCATGGACTGAATCCAAAAGAATGATGCGATACGCGCACCGCGCGTAACAGGTGTTACCTGATGCAGTGACGTCGACGGATAAAGCACACAATGTCCTGCTGGCAACTTCACCGATTGCGTGCCGTAATGGTCCTCGATCACCAGTTCACCGCCGTCATAGTCTTCCGGGTCATTCAAAAAGAGCGTGCAGGACAGATCGGTGCGCAATCGCTGCCCGGTCAGGCTGTTGAGGCGAATGGCATTATCAACATGAACGCCAAATGTTTCTTCCTGTTCGTAGCGGTTAAACATGGGCGGCAGAATATGCAGCGGCAAGGCAGCAGACGTCCAGGTAGGATTTGCCAATAACCCCCGCAGAATACGGTTCTGAAGATCTGGCAACACCGGACTGTCCACCGGAATTTGCTGGTTGCGTTTGGCCTGAGCCGATTGCGGTCCTGCGGTGGTGCGCCCGTCATCCCATTCCGCGCTCTTCAGCAGTGTAATAGTGTCATGCACCTCTTCGGGGGAAAGTATATCTTCGATGCATACCAGCATGTCTTTCAGTGTCCTTTCGGGATCGACAGAAGCGGCGGCCGGTTTGCATCGGCCGCCGCTCAGTTCAGAATTTTACGCTGTAGTAGATGGAAGCTGAGCGTCCTGGCGCGACGTACACAAAAGGTGTCCCGGACCGATACATTGCGTCATAGTAAGTGTCATCTAGCAAGTTATCGATGCGGAAACTTACCGAGGCGGTATCGCTCACGCGATATTCTGCCAGCATGTCAAACCGCCAGTAAGCAGGCAGTTTATTGTCGTTCGTGGCTGCAAACGTACCGCCGTTGACGGTACCACGCCAGGTCGCCTGTCCACCAAAGCTCCATTTATCGTTGTATTCATATCGCGCCAGAAGGTTGAACTGCTCATGGGCGATATTGGCAAATTCGGCACCGATGTTATCTGGATCAGCGCTGGCCAGAACTTCGCTATCCATCACGGTCAAACCACCAAACAGGCCCAGTTTCTCCGTGACGTTGCCGCCAAGTCCCAGTTCGATCCCGCGCACCTTGTACTTACCTGTTGCCGTGGTTACGGCAGCGGCGCCACGACCTGAACTTTCGCGCGCATTGTCTTTTTCGGTCTGGAATATGGCCGCTGTGGCGAGCATATTACCAATCTGCCATTTTGTTCCGAACTCCAGCGACTGGTTTTCTTCCGGATCAAGGATCGCGTTGGCGGAATCAAGACCATTATAGCTGCCGCCACCCGCATCAAGTTCATCACCGACCGGGTTGCTGGACGTCGCATAGGAGAGATAGACGGAGCCATTCTCACGTGGCTTCCAGACAACGCCCGCATTCCAGTTAAACATCACGTCATCACGGGTCAGGATCTCTGATCCGGCTTCGGTGGTGCTGCGTGTGATGTC
>JBGCFK010000527.1:0-6999 GCA_045106875.1 Paracoccaceae bacterium
CGTTTGATATCTTTGACGATCTTCTCGCCAGGGCTCTTCGTTGTCTTTCTCATCGTCCACTCCTCGGTGGCTACGATGAGCAACAAACACTCTCTTAGCAAATGACCCTATTTGGACCCATAAGCGCTGACGGCAGACACAGGAATACCACGTCCGTATCCCGGTGTGCCGTGAACGACTTGTTCGGCATCCACATTCCGACGCGAGGATCATCAACCAACTGCTTGCGCGTCAGGCCGCTGCTCAGTGTGATGCGCACGGCATCCGCCCGGATTCGTCTGTACGTTTCAGTCTCATCGTCAGTCTCCTTTGCCGCAATAAATGCTGTCAAAGGGGTTGCATCAAACCGCGACTGGTCCACCCTGCCAGAATGGGCACCTTTTTGTTGCGCCTCCGTAACTAGTCTGGCGATGCGATCCTTCCAACATTTTCGGGAGCGGCTTCGCCACCGTCAGCCAAATCAAGCACGAGCCCACCAGGAGTGCCGCGCAGGCCAGTGACTAACCGGGGGACCTCTGCCGCGAGTGTGCTCAAAACAGCCCCGTCCTCGCGGTATTCCAGCTGGATTCGGACATTCTGACCGGACAGCGTGCTGCCACTTTGGTCCAGCCCGTCCCAAAGACCTTCGTCTCCGTTGGACGCGTTGATATCAAATGCCGCCAACTCCGTGCCATCTGCGGAAATGACTGATGCGCGGACGGTATCTGCCCCCGCCACTCGTGGAACCGCGAACGAAACCTCCTCGCCATTGGCGCGGAATGTGCCGTCCTGAAGGCTGATCTCATTGCCGATCCAATTGGCAAAGCTTGCGATGTCCCCGGCAAATGATTGTTCGGTCAGAGCTTCAATTCGGTCGTTTGTGACAATCTGCTGCTCAACTGCCGAGAAGGTTGCCAGCTGTGCAACAAACTCCGTCGACTCCAGTGGCGAAAGTGGGTCTTGGTTGCGCAACTGCGCCGTCAGTAGTGTCAAAAAGCTGTCGAAGTCGGATGCGGCTGCAGCCCGGTTGTCTTCGGGCGTCTCTGAGCGGCCCGGCGTGATCGGCCCAGGCAGGAGCGGTGAAAGCTGAAGCGGGTCCATGGGGGTCTCCTTAAAGGCGGATGTCAACAAGACCTTCCGGTCGCGGGTTGTGTCCCGGTGTGGCGGAAATGGTCGACGTCATACGGTCGTCGGATTTGCTAAAGTCTTCGCTCTGTGATGTGCCATCGTCATCCGCTTGGGTTTGGCTTTCTGCGAAAGACGTGAACCCGAGATCGACATCGGCGAACCCAGCTTCCTCAAATTGCTGAGCCAACACATCCAGATGGCGGCGCAGAAGGTCAATCGTGGCCTGACGTTCAGCCGATAGCGTGGCCCGCAGCCCCTGATCAGATAGCTCCATCATGATTTCGACCCTTCCCAGCTCTGGTGGGTCGAGAAGCACTTCCACTATGCCACCGTTTGAACGCGTGGCTGCGGCCGCCGTCAGTTGAGGCGCCACTGAACGTTCCACCAGTCCAGGGTAGTGCTCATAGGCAAGACCCTGAGGTGCAATTGCTGTCTGTATCTGTGCTGCTGCAAGAGGAGCAGCTGAAGTCGAAACTTGGGTCACAGTTTCAGCCCCATTTGTCGCGACCGCAATGCTGTTCGTTGTAGATGGTGGAACCTGGACGCCAGGTGGTTTGGCCATCGGTTGCAATGGCAATTCGGGTTTGGGCGCTGTTGCGTTCTTTGCGGTGGCTGGAAGAACTGTATCGGACGCGGCAACCAGGTTTTGGTGTGCTGCCCGCCGCTCGGCACGTTCCATATAGGCCAGTCCCGGAGTTGAGGTGTCTGCCAAAGGCAGATTCGCCTGCCGGGTCGGCTCAATCATTCGAGTTGTCTCGGGCTTACCAGATTCGGACCTTACTGAGACAATGCGGGTGGCTGCGTCTTTGTCCGAACTGCGTACGGCCTGCGCGGCGAGCGGTGTCTGCGCGATAGCATCGGAGGATTGTTTGGCAGATATGCTGGTTTCAGGAACGGTGTTTGTTCGAACGGGCGTTATGGCATCTGCCTGGGTACGCCGCGCCACGTCGCCGGCGCTTTGGGTGGCCGGGCGCTGCTCAGATGATGCAAGCGTAGCCTCTACTTCGTTCACACGCAGAGGCTTGACAGAAGCGATGTCTGTCGAATTGGCAAGAGGCGCATTTTCTACGGGCACGCGCCCGTCGGCCGGCGAGCTCGGGGCCTGTGCCGCTTTCGTTTCCGCTGGGCTGACAGGCTCGGTAGCTGACGATCTTGCTGAGTCGATTGGCTTTCCAACCTCTGATAGCGTGAGAGCGTCTCCTTGAGGTGTCTCACCCACAGGCCTGACAACCTGTGCCATTTGCTCGGCAATCGCTTTGCGCTCTTGACCCTGGACCGAAGAGGTCGAAGTCGCCGACGTCACAACCGCCGTGGTCTCTCTGGGCACGGTGCCGATCTCGATTTTTGCGCCCTCTTTCCCACTGACTGCGGGACCTTCCCCAGCTGAGATTGTGGCCAAGGATGGACCCTTCTTGAGCGTCGTCTCTTCAGCAACATCTGTCTCAGGTAGGGTAACAGCGTCGGCCTTTGCTCCTTCAGAAGTGTCTCCGGCCTGTTCGCCTGATGCCTGGGCATTGGGTTGCTGTTCGCCTGATGCCTTCTTGCTTGCCTCTTGCTGGACGGCAGCCTCTTGGTTGACAGCATCCGCGAACCCCGTATCCGCCGTGCCATCTGGCGATGTCTCTGCGACGCGACGTGTGTCGGGGCGTGGCGGTTGGTTGGCCAGCGCTTGAAAAAGATCCATTCGGGAACTCGCTTGCTTCGATTGCTTCTGCTCGATCTGGCTGGACGCTAGCCGGATATGCCTTACGCATTCTTTACGCTCGGCGTGTTTTGTCTTGAGCCGGGTACAGAGGAGAATCCAAATGATCGCCCCGGCAATGAATGACTTGAACGTGAATGATTTGACCAGATTGGGAGCATCAAGCCGCTCTCAGATGCAGCAGGGCGACCTCGATAAGGCAAGCCCAGAGGCTTTGCGCGCTATTGCCCAGGAGTTCGAAGCAACATTTCTGGCGGAAATGCTCAAGCACACGGGGCTTGGTGAGCCGCGAGAATCGTTTGGTGGCGGCCCGGGCGAATCAGCATTTGCAGGCATGCTGACCCAAGAATACGCGGCGCAGTTGGCTGATCGTGGCGGCGTCGGCTTGGCGGATCGAATCTATTCGCAGCTGTTGTTGAAAACAGGAGGCTGATCCATGGAAACGACATTTCCAAGTGCACCGCGCGAAGCGGTCCAGCTTCTGACAACGGTGGAAGAGGCGTTGGCGCTGCTGGACGCAGAGCGTGATATCTTTCTACAGGGTCGCTATGAGCAGATCGCCGAGTTGTCCGAACGTAAGATGGCAGTTCTGGACCAGTTGGAGGCCGCCATGCGCGGTGTGCCAAGGTCGGCTATCGTGGTCAGCGCCATTCGCAGGTTGATCGCTGCGAGCCGCCGAAATGAACAGATCATCGAAGCAGCGCGTCAGGGGCTGGCACATGCGCGTCGCCGCATCGGCGCCATTCAGCAAGCCGTGCGTGGTGTCGTGGCCTATGCAGAAGACGGGACACGTATCGCCAGTCGGGCCGACCAGATCGGCGCCGGCAAGCGTTTTTAAGCTGCGTTTGGGGCGTTTGCGAATGCTCGCACCCTTCAACTTTCAGGAATTACGCATGCGCACCGCTTCAGCATGCCCTTTGAGGGTCCCAAGGCCAAGATTTCCACGACTGTCTCGAAATCGGGCAGGCCGCTTTACCTAAGCCTAAGTGTTTGGCGGTTTGATTGTGTTGTTCCCGCTCAATGCAGGATCGCCGGTGGATGAACTCTCCCGGCCAGTTGTCAGAAGACACGTTCCCATTCGGGCGGTCGAACCGCTCGCGTTTTGGCCTGTCTGAGGCCTTCGAAGTGTGCGGCGCTAAACGCGCTGCGAAAACAAGGAATGATGTCAATGAGTGCGAGTGTACTTACGAACAGCTCGGCAATGATCGCCCTGCAAACCCTCCGGTCCACGAACAAGGATTTGGCCGAGGTCAATAGCCAGATCTCGACTGGTAAGAAAGTCGCTACGGCCAAGGACAGCGCGGCCATCTTCGCCATCTCGAAGATCATGGAATCGGATGTGACCGGTTTCACCGCTTTGAATGAATCGCTTTCTCTGGGCCAGTCGACCGTTGCCGTTGCCTCGAGCGCTGCTTCGTCGATCGGTGATTTGCTGAACGATATCAAAGGTAAGATCGTCTCCGCAAATGAGGAAAACGTTGACCGGGGCGCTCTCCAGACGGAAATTGCATCCCTGCGCGATCAGATCACTTCGATCGTCGACTCGGCGCAGTTCAACGGTCTGAACCTGATCAACGGTGAGAATGATGGCGCCGGTGGCTTCAGCGTTCTCTCTTCGCTGAACCGTTCGGCTGATGGCAGTGTCACGACCGGCAACATCACCTTCGATCCGGCGGTCTCGAACCTTTCGGCAACTGCTGGTACGGATCTGTTCGCAGGTACAAACCCGGCAACGACTGTCACGGCTGGTACGACTGCTGCGGCTGTGACTGATGTTGCTGGTACAGCGGGTACGCCGGATGTGGGTCTGACCTCGGATGAGCTGACCGCACGCGGCCTCGCCGCTGGTCAAACCTTTGGTCTGGAAGCCAACGCCGGCGGTGCCGCAGGTGCCACGTTCCAGCTGGGTGATTTCTTGGCTGTCCAAGCTGATGGTACACTTGCTGCCGCCGGTGTTGCTGTTCTGGACAGCTCGGAAGTTGATCTGAGTGCTGCTACTGCGGTCAATGGTCTTGTGGGTGGTGACACCATTACCCTGGGAGTAGGTTTTACCACTGCTTCCTATACGGTAATCGGCGGTGACACGTCGAACGATATCGTAGTTGGCATCCGCAATGCTCTGATCGAAGCTGGCATAGACGATTCGGTTTTGACGCTTGACACTACCACCAACGCGGGCGAGCTGACCATCGTCAACACCTCGAACGAAAGCTACTCTGGTTTCTTCGAAATCGAACGTGCTTCGGGTGGCCTGGCTGACTTGGCAACTCTCGATGTGACCTCGGCTGCTGGCGCATCGCTTGCGACCTCGCAGATCGAGACGTTCATCCAGAACGCTACGAATGCGCAGGCGCAGCTCGGTACGATTGAGCGTCGTCTGGACATTCAGAACGACTTCACGTCGAAGCTGATCGATAGCTTCAAGTCGGGTATCGGCGCACTTGTCGATGCCGATCTGGAAGAGGCCTCGGCGCGTCTTCAGGCCCTGCAGGTTCAGCAGCAGCTGGGCGTTCAGGCTCTGTCGATCGCAAACCAGGGTCCGCAGAACATCCTGGCGCTGTTCCGGTAATAAGATCTCTTCGGGGCGGGTGATGCTCGCCCCGATATCCAGTTGAGTACTGTGTTTCGGGTGGAAGTACCCGGCCGCCTGAAGGGGTTTGGCATGTCCGCGCTTGCGTACCAGCAGAATGGCTATGTTTCGGCGACCAAGTCGACCGGCATGCCACGCAATATCGAGTACCAGTTGTTTAGCCGTATCACGGGCCACTTGAACCGTGCATCGAGGCCAGATGCTCCGATGACAGTTTTGGCCGCGGCACTGCAAGAGAACCTCGCGCTTTGGCGCACTCTTGGGCTGGATGTCGCAGATACTGACAACGAGCTCTCGCCTCAATTGCGGGCTCAGTTGTTCTATTTGTTCGAATTCACCAACGCGCATACCCCGAAGGTGTTGCGTGGTGAAGCCGAGGTGCAGCCGCTTATCGATATAAACACGTCGATCATGCGGGGCTTGCGCCCGTCGTCGACAACACAAAAAGGTGCAGTGTAATGCCCGGTCTCATCCTGAAACTGAGGGCGCACGAGCAGATTTTGGTGAATGGCGTCGTCATGCAGAACGGCGATCGCAATGCCAGGCTGATCATCAAGACGCCTGATGCCAAAATTCTTCGCCTGCGTGATGCTATCCACCCGGACGAAGCGACAACGCCCGTCAAACGTGTCTGCTATATCGCCCAGCTTGCGGTGGCAGGCGAGGTAGACATCGAAGAGGCCAAGGGCCAGCTTACCACTGGCATCAGTCAGCTTGGTGATGCGTTGAACGGTGTTGACGGATCCGAGAACTTGGGCGAGGCGCTGACCGCCCTGCGGGACGATAATTTCTATTCGGTGTTGCGCTCACTAAGGCGTCTGTTGCCGATAGAGGAAGCGCTACTGACACGCACGTCCATTCAGGGCAGTGACCCAGCAAGGTACCAACAATAATGCCAATTGCACCTGCCATACCGCTGGGCGGTGTCGCTGGATTGCGGTTGCTGGACCGCACCTTCGACAATCAGTTTCAAAGTTTTTTTCGCAGTCCGGATGTGGCACGCGAAGTTGCTCACTTCGCTGAGAACGCGGGCAACATCACCTCTATCGACGATCTGATGTCCGACCGACGAAGCTTGGCTGTCGTGCTGGGTGCGTTTGGCCTGGATGATGATATCAACAAGGGGGCATTCGTACGCAAGGTCATTGAGGAAGGCACGCTCGACCGTGAAGCCTTTGCCAACCGACTGATCGAGCCAGGTTATGCCCAGATGGCCGAGGCGTTGGGCTTTGGCAATTTCAACGGCGAAGGCACGTTGATCCTAGAGAATGTGCGCAACAACATCTTGCAACGCTATCAGGAACGCAGGTTCGAACTGGCGGTGGGCGAGGTCAATCTGGACTTGCGGCTGGCGATGAACTTTCGACGCGAGGCAGCGTCGATTGCTCAGGAGACGTCCGATCCGCGCAATGCCTGGCTTCGCCTGTTGGGCTCGACGCCGCTGCGTACGGTGATGGAGGGGGCTTTGAACCTGCCATCGCAGCTCGCAGCCATCGATCTGGATCAGCAAGTTGACGAGATTATCCGCCGTGCTGACAGCTTTCTGGATATCTCGGACCCGAGCGAGCTGCTGGATCCCGAGGTCATGGGGCAGTTCGTC